>JBBKXT010000198.1:0-3919 GCA_037969625.1 Saprospiraceae bacterium | reverse complement strand
CCTACTGCGGTATTGTATATCCCATAAACATTCGCTGATAAAGCTTTACATCCTATACCTGTATTTAATTCTCCGGACTCGTTCGCATACAAGGCCATATACCCTATACCCGTATTTTGGTGACCATCCACATTGGATGCCAAAGCCTTTGACCCAACAGCTGTATTTACTTCACCTATCGTATTACTCAGCAAAGCTTGATTCCCAATTACCGTATTACAAACCCCACTGGAATTAGATTGCCCCGCATTATAGCCAATGAAAATATTTTCCCCCGGCGCATTGAGATGCAGCGTTTTATTATCCAATTTCATTAATTGGCTTCCTGCTACCGTAAAGCGCATGGTATCCTCATCTGCCGATGCTTCCACTTCTATTTTGGTATCTCCATCGGCATCGCTTAGAAGTATTGCCACCCCGGCTTTAATTTCGATCCATGATGAACCTGTGAAACACCAGAAATTGTTTGTATCCGTATCGTACACCATCAACCCTGTTGCCGGTCCGGAGATCGCTATCCGTTGAGGGCTTGTCATTCGTGGAAAGAGTACGCCTCTGGTCGTACTCTCTACATCCAGCACAGCAGACGTATCCGGAGG
Organism: Saprospiraceae bacterium; assembly: GCA_037969625.1. Classification (GTDB taxonomy): domain Bacteria; phylum Bacteroidota; class Bacteroidia; order Chitinophagales; family Saprospiraceae; genus Opimibacter. The sequence continues at coordinate 3,320 of JBBKXT010000198.1, read as the reverse complement.
AATGCCGGAGGCGTTGATACTAACACCCTGTGCAGAAATAATTGAAACGGCGCTGCAACCAAAGGCGCAAATAGTAAAAAACAAAGCTTTATAGGTCATGATTCCAGGTTATTGGTACATGCACAATATCTCTACGAAATCTGACCCAACCCTCCCATCATGGAGGTACATAATTAATATCCCTCCACGGAGGGATATCCTATGCTATCCTTCTCAAGCTTTATAACCCAAGTAGTTTTGAACTTGGCGTGCCATGCAGCACACACCGGCCATTACCTACGACAAAATTCCATGCTTTTGCAGAATCAGCTGTCAGGACTTCATGAAAATAGCTAATTAGGCTACGACATTGCAAATAAAAAATCCACCTGGAGCAAAGCTATACCCAAAAGCCGCTGCGATTGAGCTATATTGACATGAATTAAATAAATCATCAGGATACCCAAAGGGCAATTGTATATCCTGTGTGCAAGAGTAATTCTTTTCATCAAGTTATAAACACCAATGACAGAACTTTTTAACCTCCCTTCTCATCTGACAGGGCTAACCGAGGCAGAGGTCGTTGCAGCGAAAACCAGGTATGGTCTTAATGAACAACAAAAACAAACCTCCAATACCTGGTGGCGGATGTTAATTGATATTGTTCAGGAGCCAATGCTTCTACTTTTGATGTCCATAGCCTTAATTTATCTTGGCTTAGGGCAGTATGGTGAAGCCTACTTTATGTTTGCAGCGCTGGTGGTCGTTTCAGGAATTTCATTCTACCAGGACAATCGCAGTAAAAAAGCATTGGATGAAATTAAAGCCTTAAATACTCCGCTGAGCACAGTCATTCGCAATAAAATTCCTCAAAAAATTCCGACCTCGGAGATTGTTCCCGGTGATCTTGTCGTGGCTGAAGAGGGAACGATCATCAATGCCGATGGCATAATTGTCCATAGCCATGATTTTTCGGTCAATGAATCCATGCTCACCGGAGAGGCGCATGCTGTCTACAAATCTGAAAGCACTGATCAATCACAGGTATACAGCGGAACTATTGTTTCATCTGGACTTGCTGTTATTCAGGTTGAAAAAACAGGAGGCGCTACCAAGGTGGGGCAACTCGGCACTGCTGTGTTGGAAATAAAAGAAGAGCCCACACCGCTGCAGGCACAGATCAACACTTTCGTTCGCGGCATGGCTTACATTGGCCTGATTGTTTTTCTATTGGTGATGATCGCCCAATATTTCGCAAGCTATGATCTCCTGGCTAGTTTATTAAAAGGTATGACATTGGCGATGTCTATTTTACCCGAAGAGATTCCTGTCGCATTCACCACATTTATGGCCTTAGGATCGAGGCGTCTGATGAAGGAAGGTATTATTGTTAAAAAATCTAAAACGGTAGAAGCATTAGGTAGTGCCACCATAATTTGTTCTGACAAAACAGGCACCATCACCGAAAACCGAATGGATCTGCAAGGGATCTATGCGTGGAACAATCAAAGACTCTACAGCAAAGAAAATGGATATGACAAAGAAGTTTTTTTAGTGATTGAGAAAGCGATGTGGGCCAGTGAACCCATTCCATTTGATCCGATGGAAAAAACAATTCACGCGACCTATACAAATACAACACCCCATGACGAGCGTATGAACTACAACATGGTTCATGAATATCCTCTTGGCGGTAAGCCGCCAATGATGACGCACATTTTTGAAAATCAGGAAGGGCATCGGATCATTGCTGCCAAGGGAGCACCGGAAGCGATATTGGCAGTCTCCGTTTTAACAGACGCCGAAAAAGAAAAGGTGCAACTGCAAATAGAAAATCTTGCCGGCAAAGGATATCGGATGCTCGGTGTCGCAGATGCTACTTATACCCAGACAGACTTTCCGCCGGAGCAGCAGGATTTTCCATTTCGTTTTATCGGCCTAATCATTCTCTATGATCCGCCGAAAAAAAATATTGCTAGCGTATTTACTCAATTTAAAGAGGCCGGTATTGATCTGAAAATAATCACCGGAGACAATCCAATTACGACGTTGGCGATTGCTCGAGAGGCAGGATTTGCCAATGTCACTGAAACTGTGAATGGGGATGCCTTATTAATGTTGAGTGAGGATAAATTAATCGCTAAAATTCGATCATCTGCTCTATTTACAAGGATGTTTCCGGAAGCAAAACTAGCCATCATCAATGCCTTAAAAAAGAACAATGAAATCGTGGCAATGATCGGTGACGGGGTCAATGATGCACCTGCATTAAAAGCTGCTCACATTGGCATCGCGATGGGCCATAAAGGTACTGAAATGGCCAAAAGTGCAGCAGATCTTATTTTGCTGAATGATGATTTGTCCAAAATGATAACGGCCATCGCAACAGGGCGCCGTATCTATGACAATCTCAAAAAGGCAATACAGTATATCATTTCCATCCATATACCGATTATACTCGCCGTTTCCTTACCACTGTTTCTTGGTTGGATCTATCCCGATATCTTCACCCCTGTGCATGTAATTTTTCTTGAACTGGTCATGGGGCCCACTTGTTCTATTGTATTTGAAAATGAACCGATGGAAGATAACACCATGCAACGTCCACCGCGGCGATTGACAGAAACTTTTCTGAATTGGAAAGAACTAAGTATGAGCATTGTGCAGGGTTTGTGCATCACCGCAGGGATCCTTTTTGCTTATCAATATGCAGTACATCAAGGGGGCAGTGAGGATTATACAAGAACGATGGTTTTTACAACATTGGTCATCGCCAATATCTTTCTTACGCTGGTCAACCGTTCGTTTTTCTTTTCTGTACTGACTACTTTGAGTTATAAAAATAAGCTTCTCCCAGGTATTATTTTAATCACACTTGGGATGCTTACCTGCATGTTATATATCAGACCCGTGACAAGCTTTTTTCATTTGCAGGCCATTGATATTCATTCTATTGGGATGTGTGTGTTGATCGCAGGTGTATCTGTGTTTTGGTTTGAAATCCTTAAATGGAGGCGGCGCTGTAGTTCATCGGGTTAAAACGCGTTGTTGCCATATGGGGCAATGGGTTAAAACCCATTTTGTTCTGTGGGTTTTAACCCATTTAAATGATATTGTACACACCCTGGACAATGGATTAAAACCCATTGCTATGATATGTCGCCAAGGCAGGGCTTTTATTTTAGCACAGCCGATATATCACAAGGCTGAGTAAAGTCCAGTCGACATAGCCTGATTCTCTCTATTGCTGAATTGTAATATACCCATAGCCCAGCATGGGCGACATATCCATAATCTAAAGAATGAACATGATATCACAAAACTCAACAAAGCCCAGCCGA
>JBBKXT010000197.1:0-66112 GCA_037969625.1 Saprospiraceae bacterium | reverse complement strand
TCCGATGATAACATTCGAAAACTATTACAAGAACTAGATGGAAATACGCAGCGACAAGCACGTTTTGTGGCTGTCTTTGCGTTTCAAGTCAGCGAGCAACAATGTTATTTTTTTAAAGGAACTGTTGAAGGAAGCATTAGTTTAAAACCGATGGGCACGAGCGGTTTTGGATATGATCCGATTTTTATACCGGCTGGATTTGACCAGAGCTTTGGGGTATTGAACTCAGAGATAAAAAAAGCGATCAGCCATCGGGCAAAAGCCATGACTAAGTTTCTTGAATTCCTGCAATCAAATCAACTTTAGTCAATCTCCCCATCAACAGGTGGTGGCAGGCATTCAAAACAGAATATCAAGGATGACCGCGATCCCAAAAAGGATACTGGCAATCCCATTCGTTTCAAAAAATGCTTGATTAATTTTTGCCAGATCGTACTTATAAACTAAAAGGTGCTGCCATCCGAGGAGTGTGATAAAACCAAATGCTCCCACCCAGTGCAATACGCCAAAGGTGTGGTATAGTTCGCCTTGATACCAGGCAATAAAACAGATAAACAGGGCGCAGAGGACATGTAGGAATAAGGATATACGCTTAGCGCCTTTTTTTCCAAACCGACTTGGTACGGAATGAAGCCCGTGATCACGATCGAAGGTTGCATCCTGAAGGGCATAAAGAATATCGAAGCCACTGACCCACAACATCACCATGATCCCGTAAAGGACAGGCAACCATTCAAACCGTCCGGTGACGGCAATGAATGCGCCGATCGGTGCTAATCCGAGTCCAAGACCTAGCACAAAATGACACAACCAAGTAAATCGCTTGGTATAGCTATAGCCAAGAACTACTAAAAGTGCTATTGGTGATAAATAAAAGCACAACGGATTTATCCAAAAAGTAGTAGCGATAAAAGCGATTGATGATATCCAAACCAAAGCAAGTGCCGATTTCGCCTGGATGATCCCTGAAGGAATTTCTCTGACGGCAGTTCGATCATTTAAGGCATCAATGTCTCTATCGATATACCTATTAAAGGCCATAGCGGCACTTCGAGCAAAAACCATGCATAGAAACACTTTGACCAAAAGCAACCAATCCATTCCGGTGCCTTCTGTTGTCATACCTATAAAAAAGGCAAGAAAGGCAAAGGGTAAGGCAAAGACTGTATGCGCGAATTTGACCAGGGAGAAGTATGACTTCATGTGGTAAAATTAAAAATGCCTGTAAAGAAATCAGCTTTACAGGCATTTTATTTTCATTAAAGCAACTCAACGTTGCGATAAAGTCCTATTTCGGTGTGGCAGCAGCATCAGCTTTCTCAACTAGACCTGAGATATTCAGGAATGTTTGAGCCGGTACTGTATTCGCATTTACAGTAACACGCTTGGCCTGCTTGCCAGGCTTTCCTTTACTGTCAAAAACCACATCAATAACACCCTTAGCTCCTGGTGCGATTGGCTCAGATGGCCATTTAGGCACGGTGCAACCACAGCTTCCTTTGGCGCTGCTGATGATCAATGGCTCATTACCTGTGTTTGTAAAGGTATAGGTATGAGAAACCTTCTCTCCTTCCTTCACTGTTCCGTAATCAAAATCGGTATGTTCGAACTTCATGACGGTTGTAGGGCCTGCAGGCACCTCCTGCTCAGCGGACAAAGATGAGGGTGTAGCACCTTCAGCATTAGCTAGCGGACTCACTTCCCCTGCTTCATTTTGAGCCAGATTTTCTCTGGCTTCTTCACGAGCTTCATCAGCTCCACTTTGACAAGCGATCATAGTCACAGACAGTGTAAGGACAACAACAGCGAATAAATTTTTTAATAGTGTCATTTTATAATATTTTAAAATTCTTTAAATAGCAATGCAAAATTAGGATAAGAATACATATCTAAAAAATTTGATGTATTACTTCCTGTTAACAAGGTGTGAATCAGGAAATTGAAAAAAGTTGAAATTCCGCTGATTCGGGGCCAATAGCTTTATATTTGCACCCTCTTGGTCCCGTAGTTCAATGGATAGAATAGAAGTTTCCTAAACTTTAGATGCAGGTTCGATCCCTGCCGGGACTACATAAAACCTTACCCATTTGATCACTTGGTGGTCCAATGATCAATATCCCAGTGTTTTTCAACCTTTTGAACTAAAGCGCTAATCTTCTAAATCGAATGGAATATAATCCATTGATCGACCGCTATTGTTTGATTAATTTTACATTTCTGCCATAAATTAAGTCAAGATGCCAATCCTAAGCAAAGAAGTTCTACAGTATATTTTATTGATCACGGTCACCTTGTCAATTGCCTTTGTCTTCACATTTGTATTGAGAAAATCACTCAATTTGTTTGTTAATAGATATGCCCAAAAACTAAAAGCAGATCCTACGAATTTTTCATTCATTAAAAACTCGGTGGGATTTGTCATTTATGCGATCGCTATCATTTTTATTTTTCTAAAAATACCTTACTTAAAATCTTTGGGGACAGCGCTTTTTGCAGGTGCAGGTATCCTCGCAGTAGCTGTGGGGTTTGCCTCTCAAAAAGCATTTTCGAATATCATCAGTGGGTTGTTTATACTTCTCTTTAAACCATACAAAATATCAGATATCATTCAACTGAATGATGGCTCGATGGGTGTTGTGGAGGATATCACACTACGTCACACACTGATCAATAACTATGAGAATAGAAGGATAGTGATTCCCAATAGCATCATCAGTGAAGAGACCATTATCAACAGCAATATTCTAGATCTAAAAATCAGAAAACATATTATTTTCTCCATCAGCTATGATTCGAATATTGATAAAGCAATGGAAATTATTCAAGATGAAGCACAAAGGCATCCTTGCTTTTTAGATAACCGAAATGAGGTGGAGGTGGAAGCCAATGAACCGGCTGTGATCGTTCGCGTAGTGGCTTTATCAGATTATTCGGTGGATTTAAAAGCTTACATATGGACGAAGGATAGTGACGACGCTTTTGTGCTCATGTGTGATCTGCTAAAATCCGTTAAGGAGCGTTTTGACAAGGAGGGAATCGAAATTCCATTTCCTTATCGGACGATTGTTTATAAGAATGAGGCGCGAGACCTGAGACGAGAGACCTGAGTCCTGAGAAAAATTACGATTTACGAATCTGTGAATTACGAACAAAGGACGCGAGATATCAGACGCCAGACATCAGACTTTTCGATGCGCGATTTTCGACACGCGACGCACGATTTAAACCTTACACATAAAACCTTTAACTAAAAAACGACGCGCGACTTTTAGACCTGAGACCTTAGACGAATCATACTCAATTCTTATTTTTCATAACCCCTATAATCTTCTAACTTCTTAACCCTTTAATCTTTCACATTAAACATTACACCTTAAACATTTTCACCCCCTTGACCCTTCACCGTTAACCCTTCTATCTCCCCCATCTGAACGAATCAATATCAAAACCCGCAAGATCAAGCACGCGATCAACAACTGTGAGACACACCTTTTCAATAGAGTCAGCCCCATTATAAAAAGAAGGAATCGCAGGACAAATAATAGCACCGGCTAAGGTTAGCTTTTGCATATTCTCAATATGAATTAAACTGAGAGGTGTTTCTCTTGGAACGAGAATTAACTTTCTTCTTTCTTTCAGAATAACATCCGCAGCTCTGGTCATCAGATCATCCGAAAGTCCATGGGCCATTCGCGCCATCGTCCCCATGGAACAAGGACAAACAATCATTGTGTTGAACCTGGCTGATCCACTTGCAAAAGGTGCATTAAAATCATCCTGATGGTAGAGCTTATGCCCATAACTCTCGACCGATTTATCTTTCACTTCAAGATTCCAGTTAATTTCAGCATTTCGACTCATGACGATACCCACCTCACTGTATTGGTCGGGGATCTGTGCCAGACGTTCAAACAACAGGCGGGCATAAATTGACCCACTTGCACCGCCCAGACCTACTATTAGTTTATGCATATCTTTATAACTTCAATTAACAAAGTAATAAAATGTCTTCACTAAGGTATTGTTTACCACTCGTGCTAGTATGTTCACTCCTTCAATTAAATGGGCAGAAGATAAATTGGATGACGTGGGAAGAAGCCGTTGTGGCAAATCAAGCTCATCCGAAGAAGATATTTGTGGATGTCTATACGGATTGGTGTGGCTGGTGCAGGAAAATGGATAGTACAACATTTATAGACTCAGCCGTAGTCTCTCGTCTCAATGCTGACTTTTATGCCATAAAACTCAATGCCGAGCAAAAAGAGAGTATTTTTTGGAAGGATAAGGAGTATAAATGGATAGCTCATAAGCGTGACGGTGTCAACCAACTAGCCTATGACCTGCTCAATGGCCAATTGTCTTACCCTGCCTATGTCTATATGGACAGTGATTTCGCTAGAAAACTGGTGTCTCCCGGATATAAGATCCCTATCGTTATAATGAAGGAATTGAAGTTTGTCGCCGAAGAACACTATAAGACTACAACCTGGCAGGAATATAAATCCAAGTCATAACTAGCTGTTTTATAATAACTTAAATTTCAATTTCAGCTTATTCCCCGGAGATGTTGATTTCCTCTTTTTGCTATGCCGGAAGTCTTTTATATTTGCACCTCTAAAAATGGCTCCATAGCTCAACAGGATAGAGCAACGGTTTTCTAAACCGTAGGTTCCAGGTTCGAGCCCTGGTGGAGTCACAACCTAAATCTACACATCTCCAATGGCCCCCTTTCCCAAGATCGATCCTGCCAGTATTCGGATTGAGCCTGTGTGGAAAGATCAATTGATGGAGGAGTTCTCCAAGCCCTATTTCGCTCAGATCAAACATTTTATTTCCAAGGAGCGAAACGAGGGCAAGATTATTTATCCCCCGGGACCTGAAATCTTTAATGCATTCAATCAGACCCCTTTCGACAAAGTAAAAGTGGTCATCCTGGGACAAGATCCCTATCATGGAATGGATCAGGCCATGGGCCTTTGTTTTTCAGTTTCCAAAAAAGTCCGCGTCCCAGCTTCTCTTAAAAACATATACAAAGAGTTGCACGCAGATACTGGATTTACTATCCCTGATCATGGAGATCTTACCTCATGGGCCTCTCAGGGTGTATTTATGCTCAATTCGATACTCACTGTAGAAGAGGGTCAGGCTGGTTCACACAGTAAGATTGGATGGCATTTATTTACGGATGCGGTTATTCAAAAATTATCCTCTAATCGATCCGGGTTAATCTTTTTACTTTGGGGAAATTATGCACGATCTAAAAAAGTATTAATTGACACAAAGCGACATACCATTTTGGAAGCAGCTCATCCCTCCCCACTCGCCCGAAATGCGTTTAGTGGCTGTAGACATTTTTCGAAAGCAAATACAATCCTTAGCAAACAAGGGAGTACCCCTATAAACTGGTCACTGGATGAAAAACCAATTCTTTAATCGATTAATGATGGCCGCTGCCATATTGGGCGTCTTGGGAGTAATCACAGGGGCTTTCGGAGCTCATTTTCTAAAATCCAGGTTGGATGCGAATGATCTGGAAACAATCAAGACAGGCGTACTTTATTTATTTATTCATGTGCTGGCCACCCTAATTATAAGTGGCATAGCCGGAACCGGCACCCACACTACATGGTTGAAAACAGCAGGTATATCATTCCTTTTGGGTGTTTTATTGTTTTCCGGCTCTCTTTTTATCATTGGAACTGCCAGTCTTACAGGATTTTCTGTTTCAACCATCGGTTTCCTAACCCCCATTGGTGGTCTGTTTTTTATTGCTGGATGGATAGCAATTCTGGTTAATGGTATCGTGAGAAGACCCATTCACTAATTGACATAAAAACATTTTTTATCACCTTAATTTTTTCTGTATATTTAGCCAATATTCAAATTACCATTTATTCACAAAAAACTAAAAGCCCAACTATGAAAAAGCTTATTTTATGTTTCTTTTTACTCACCGGCCTTGCGATTTCTTCTCAAGTACAAGCCCAAGCCTATAACAGTGCTATTGGATTGCGCTTTGGGTATCCACTTTCCATTTCTTATAAGACCTTTTTAAATGAGACAAATGCGCTGGACTTGTTTCTTGGGTATCGGAGCTATTCCGGCATTTATAACTACCTCGCAGTTGGTGGTTTTTATGAGTTTCAAAAAGATATCAGTGGAGCGGAAGGCTTAAGCTGGTACTATGGATTTGGTGCTAGTGTTATATTCATTGATTATGGAGACTTTACGTATTTAGATGATGAGGGAAAAATTGGTGTTGGCGTGAGCGGTATTATTGGATTGGAATACACTTTTCCAGATGCACCGATTACGCTTGCTGTAGACTTTGCTCCTACTTTCCGCGTTGGTGGTTGGGATGATGGTTATTATTCCTGGGGTGCGCTTTCCGCAAGATATATTTTAAATCGTTAAGAACGATTTACGTTAAAAAAAAGGCTGTTTCTGAAAAGAAGCAGCCTTTTTTTTTGCTCATATGGTAATTTGCCATCTGATAATATTAAGTTTCTATTAATTCTTCTTAACGGATTCTTACGAAACGATGTGATGATTCATGGCGTCATCCTGGTAACAAAAACATTTAGCCATGAAAGCGAATCTAAAACTTCGATTGCTGAGCGTTGGTGCAATTGTTTTCTTTTTCAATCACCAAATGCTTGCTCAGTCTTACCTCACCGCTCATGCCGGATTTGGCACGACAAATATTCAGGTAACCGGTGCACCGTTTTATGATGTGATCAATCCTTACATCAAGCCAATAGCACAGTACACCGCCGGAATTCAGTATGAACGAGCGTTATCAAACCATCTGCGTGTTCTATCCGGTGCACAGTATGCCTCAAGAGGTTTTGGAGCACGTGAAGACTTCAATATAAATGTGTTTGGCCTTGAACTTCCGGTTGGTGCACAAATAGAAACACGAATCGAATATATTGAAGTTCCCTTAGTGGCTAAATACCATTTCGTGGAAAAGGGAGTGACCCCTTATGTAAAAGCTGGTGCTTCTGCGGGCTACGCTTTCAATGGAACTATCACTCCTAAAGTAAATGCGATTATCAACTGGAATTTGCCTAAAATCAATATCAATCTAAAAAACGATAGGTACAATCAGCTTGATATTTCTGCCCTGGTTGGCGCCGGAGTGAGTATTCCTGTAGAAGAAATGGGATCATTTCATTTTGATCTGACTTACCGACATAGTCTAAATGATATGTTTCAGGACAACATTACCAACATAAAAATCAAGTCACATGGTATGTCTGCCGGCATTGGCTTCACCATGAACTTTTAAATGGTAAAATTTTTCATGAGGATCGGGAGGGTGCATTGAGGAATCGGTGCACTCTTTTTTTAGAGGGGAGGGGGGAGAAGTGAGTGGTGAGTGGTGAGTTATTAAGCTTAACCTACTAATCTTTTAACCCTTCAACCTTACAGCATAAACCAAAGAGACCTACGGAAGCACTTCTACCTCATCTTCCTCCTTGCGGCGATTATTTCTCCACCAGATGAATCCGAGGGTACCGACTAGGGTATAAGGTAACGCGAGCATATACAGAATACCGGCATTCAATCCCTTCCCGGCGCTACCACCATTCTTAAGATTGGACTCAGCGGACATTTTGCACATAGGGCATTGGGCCTGTGCTTCGGGTGCATACATCATGGCACCGATAGCCAACATCAAAATAAATGTATATCGATAGATGCGTTTCATTGTCATAAAAATAGTGAATTACTCGCTAATTATCTGCACGGAAACAACATTAAATAAATGATCGGTCCGGTGGCGGCTACATAGAGCCATACAGGAAAAACCCATCTGGCCATTTTTCGATGTGTTTTATAATCGCCACAGTATCCTCTTACAAATGTCAACAAGATAAAAGGCAAGCTTAATCCCGCCAAAATGATATGACTGAACAGAATAAAATAATAGGCTTTACGCACATATCCCTCTTTGCAAAAAACAATCTCCTCCGTCGTGAAATGATACCCAACATACGATAGCAAAAAGCCTGCTGAGAGGAACATCGCAATAAAAATACTTCTACGATGCAGATCAACTTTTCCTTGTTTGATGAAATAAAAAGCGGTCAACAACGCAAAGGTAACACCGGTATTAAACAAAGCATTCAATCCGGCTAAAAAACTTAAATCAAATCCGACATCAAATTTATATCGGCGCATCGCCCCAACCAACAACCAGACAATAATCGTCAGAACCCAGGCCAGCCGGTTCAGTTTCTTTATTTGCTTATGATTTATTGTGTCGATCATTTCTTGTCGCCTCTTTTCAGTTCCACTTTCTCCTGACGCTCTCTTGGGAGCAAAAGTGACATATGCTCAACCAACGTACGCTTCTCATCATCTGTGCTGATCGCATAATAGCTTCTGATGATTCCCTTGCGATCTACCAGAGCAAACACTTTGTCTTCGGGCCAATCTGCTTTTAAATTCTTACAGAGCGGAGTGGAAGATGAACACTGGATCGTAAATACTTTGTCTTGTTCACTTAGAAGCGGTTGAGAAACGTCCATCTGGCAGGAATCCAGAACAATAAAATTGGCTTTTTTAGTGTCTTTAAACTGATTGAAGATATCATTGAGGACCGTTTCTCTATCATCATTGTCCTCCGCACAAGAGGCAAAACAAACGATGGATACTCGGAAGGCAATACTATCTAAATTAAATATATCTCCGTCGGTATCCACAAATTCACCTTCAGGGAAGGCTATGGTGCCGTTCATTATATCCTGGGCATCCTTGCGCCAGTCCAATCCGGACTGCAGATAATACCACGAAACAAATGGCAATAGGAAGAGGATTAAAACAATCGTAATTACAAACTTCCTTGACATTTGGAAAAATATTAATCAAACTTGAAAACAAGTAAGCAAATCAAAAAATCAGCCTTTACGAAAGAACCAAAATTGACTTTCGGAGTATTGTCATTAATCGACCTACTCGACTACCTCAACTTTAGATCGCTCAGTGACGGTATCTCGATTATTCTTCCAGGCATGTCCTTCATACAGAAATGCAATCACTGCCCATATCAACAAACAGGTAGGTAAGACGACGCTGAGCTTAAGTCCTTTTGCTTCATACTTCATGTGCATAAATTCATACACAATAAGATAAGCTTTATACAAACTCATCGCAATCATGGTCAGGTTCATAATCCAAGGGGTGAAATGAAGTCCTTCGATGATATACCCTTTTCCGGTAAGTGCTACAAGCACTTCAAGAATCGTTACGATCGCTAATATGATAATCGTCTTTGTGGCGATTTTTTTTGCTGCAGAATATTCGTGTGCCATTGATAATTATTTAAATCAATATTTTTTTGGTGGATTACTTCGTGTGCAAATCAATTAAAGAAGGTAAAAAACAAGGAAAACAAATACCCAGACTAAATCGACAAAGTGCCAGTAAAGTCCAATTTTTTCCACCATTTCATTTCCATTCTTTCTATTGACATATAGTCCACTCAATACATTTATTAATATAATTAGAAGAAAAGCAACACCTGATAAAACGTGAAATCCATGGAATCCGGTGATAAAGAAGAACAAAGCACCAAACGCTTTAGGTCCAAACGCTTCATGCATTGTTTTACCTGCATTTTCGCCGTCCGCCGGTACATACTTTCTGTGGATATACCCGCGCTCATCTACTACCGCATCAGGATAATCTCCCGTGCCTGCATACGCATGACCGCCATGTGCATCTCCGTGATCCTCCGCTGCATGATCATCATGAGCGGCCGCTTCAGGCGCCTCTCCATGACCTCCATGATCTCCTGCGTGCGTATCCGCCAGATCATGTGCTTCCGCCAGATGCATCCGATGAATCAAATACGTTTGACCCGCCTCAAATGTATCCTCTGAAGGAGTTCCATCTGCATTCAAATAAACACCTGAAGTGGTGTGGGTGCCAAATGGATTAGTCGTTAAGCTCATATGCTCACCGCCTATCAGTGTTGTCCACTCCCAAGCCTGACAGCCAAGGAATCCCAATCCCCCTACGATTGTCAATCCCATCCATATGGCGACCCCACGACGGTTTTCGCGATGGCCTTCCTGTACCGCTCGGATCATTGTAAACGAACTAAAGAGGAGTACGAATGTCATAAAGGTTACGAACAACAATGGATGGGTTCCATCGAGGAATGGGAATGTACTAAAAACAAAATCCGGTACCGGCCAACTCGGCATGCTAAAACGCAAGGTTCCATATGCGATCAAGAATCCAGCAAACGTAAAGGCATCTGATAACAAGAAGTACCAGATCATTAGTTTGCCGTAGCCTACTTTAAACGGTTGTGCCGCGCCTTCCCAACTCCCATTTGCAGTGGTATCGTGGTCTGTATGCTTAACGTCTGTGGTATCTGTATTCATCTATCTAAAAATATCATTGGAACAATAAGAACAAAAAGAGATAAACCCAGAGGATATCAACAAAATGCCAATAATGCAAGACTAATTGAAACCTCCTTCTTCTCTTTTCTGTATAATTATAGGGTAATGTAAAAGCGTATAAAGCGGCTACCGTAAGGGCAAAAATTCCGCCAACAATATGCGCCGCATGCACTCCGGAAATCAAATAAAAGAATGATCCTCCCGGATTTCCATCAAGCGCCACACCGATTGCGTACAGATCGTTCCATCCTTGATATTGCATCATGACAAAAGCAATCCCCAATATTAGCGTAACCGGTAAAAACAAACGATAAATGGTTGCTTTGCCATTACGATATGCCCAGTAACTCGCATGTAGTGTCACACTACTGATTAGGATGGTCACCGTACTATAAAAAAATATGTCCGGCATCTGAAACTCTAACCAATTGCCGGCGGCTTGTCGAACGATATAAGCACTGGTCAATGAGCCAAACATCATCACAATACTGGCCATAGCCGCCCACAAAGCGAAGAGCGGAGGATGGATGCCTCGTTTCCCTTTGTGTGTTAATATGCCGCTATTACTCATCGTACTCAATGCAATTAATTTTTATGCTACATTCCCCACCACATAGCGAAAAGTGCTAATGGTAGAAATATGAAGGATGAAAACATCAGTGCGCGTGCACTGTCTTTATCAAAAGCTGTATAAAACTGCCAGGCTTTCCATATAAAATAACCTGACACCATTGTTAATCCAATAGATCCTACTAAAGAAATCAAGCCCATGACATAACCAATGGCGATCACCGGTAACAGCAGACAGGTATAAACCAACGTCTGTGAACCCAATCTTCTGTCAATCGTATTATTGTCTTCAGGTAATAACTTATACCCTGCCTTCTGATATTGATCATAGGATAAAAATCCGATGGCCCAGAAGTGAGGAAACTGCCAAATGAATTGAATAGCAAAAAGAAACAAGGCTGCTGAAGTAAGAAACCCATCATGCGCAATCATCCCGATGAGTACCGGTAATGCGCCTGGAATGGCTCCTACCACTACTGATATTGGGCTATAGCGCTTGAGTGGTGTATACAAAAATGCGTATGTCACCAATGACAAGGTGCCAATAAAAGATGTTAATGGGTTCAATAAGGCTAAGAGTACAATGCCAAAAATGGAAAAGACACCGGCTAAAACCAACGCTGATGAGGGTGTCATTCTTTGAGCGGCCAATGGTCTGTTAGCCGTTCGTTCCATCATCCGATCATAATCGGCTTCCAGAATTTCATTAAAAATATTAGCGGCAAAAGTGATTAAAAAACCACCTGCCATCAAAATCACAAAGGGTATGGTAGCAAAGGACGAGCCAGCCGCAATGATGTATGCCACCAATGAAGAGAAAACGACAAATGTGCTTAATCGGAATTTAACCAGCAGACTAAAGTCCTGGATCCAATCCTTAAGCGTAATTGACGCTGTTCTAACCTGTGCCTGTTCTTTTACTTTCATTAATGATTAGCTTCTTCAGCTTTTTCTTTATCCGTTAATGGCAAATGCTGCTGAATGAAGTCTTTTTCAGCTCCCTCCTTACTATAATCATAAGCCCATCTGTGTACTGTAGGTAATTTGTCCGGCCAGTTACCATGCCCTGCTTTGATAGGTGTCGTCCATTCAAGCGTTGTGGCACCCCATGGATTCTTGGTAGTCATCTTTTTACCGTACCAAATGCTGTAAAAGAAATTAAATACAAACAAGAGCTGGGCGCCAAAGGTCACGATCGCTGCAATCGTAATAAACTCATTGATGCCACTGAAGTGTCCAAAGGCGTCAAATGTATCAAAGCGATAATATCGTCTTGGCACTCCGGCCATTCCAATATAGTGCATCGGCCAAAAAATCGCATAGGCTCCAACGATGGTCATCCAGAAATGAATTCGACCTAAAGTTTCATTCATAAACCGACCATACATACGTGGGAACCAATGATAGACACCGGCAAACATGCCAAAAAACGCTGCTATCCCCATCACTATGTGGAAGTGTGCAACCACGAAATAAGTATCGTGCAATTGAATATCAATCGCTGAGTTACCAAGGAAAATACCTGTGAGACCTCCAGAGATAAACATTGAAACAAATCCGATCGCAAATAGCATCCCTGAGGTGAATCGGATATTTCCTTTATACAATGTCGAAATCCAGTTGAATACTTTGACCGCAGAAGGTACCGCGATAATCAAGGTGAAAACGACAAAGAAATTAGAAATAAATGGATTTACACCGGACATAAACATGTGGTGTGCCCATACGATAAACGACAAGAAACCGATCGCAAGGAGAGAATAAACCATCGCCTTGTAACCAAAAATTGGCTTGCGCGCATGCACGGATAAAACCTCACTGGTTAAACCCATCGCGGGAAGAATAATAATATAAACTTCAGGGTGCCCGAGGAACCAGAATAAATGCTGGTATAAAATCGGACTACCCCCAACATTTTGGAGTGCTGCCCCATTGACAAAAATCTCACTCAGATAGAAACTGGTACCCATGCCTCTATCGAAAATCAAGAGGAAGAATCCGGAGACCAGAACCGGGAAAGATAGAATACCGAGAATCGCTGTGACCAACAAAGCCCAAACAGTCAAAGGCATACGCCACAAATTCATACCCTTTGTTCTCAAGTTAAGTACTGTAGTCACATAATTAATACCTCCTAAGAGTACAGAAACCACAAAGAAGACCAGACTCACTAGCCACAAGGTCATACCGGCCCCGGAGCCGACACTGGCTTCAGGTAAAGCACTGAGTGGTGGATAGGCCGTCCATCCTCCTGAAAACGGTCCTGTACTTAAAAACAAAGAAATAAACATGACCACACTGGCCAAAAAGAAAAACCAATAGGAAAGCATATTAAGAAATGGCGAGGCCATATCTCTTGCACCTATTTGGTATGGAATCAAAAGGTTGGCAAATGTTCCGCTCAAACCGGCAGTCAATACAAAGAACACAATGATCGTTCCGTGCATCGTCACGAGAGCGTAATAAAATTCAGGATTCAATGCACCATGTCCGGCATCATTGATTGTAATCCATTTTCCTAATAATGGCTTTAACCAAGCCATACTGTCATCTGGAAAACCCAATTGAAGTCGGAAAATAATACTCATCCCGGCTCCTATAATCGCCCAGATAATTCCTGTAATGAGAAACTGGCGTGCTATGATCTTATGATCCTGGCTAAAGATATAATGGGTGATAAAATTTGATTGGTATTTATCACCATGATGATGCTCATGAAAGTGATCATCATATCCTTGCTCATTGATCAGAACATCGGTTTCCTGCTGCTGTGAAGATGACATAGTCGTCTATTATTAGTTGGATATAATTCTAAATTGTGTTCTTCTATTCTTCTGACGACCTTCGTCAGTATCATTTGATTCTATTGGTCGTGATGATCCGTAGCCAATGGCCATTACACGGCTTTCACCTATCCCTTTCCCAATCATGTAACTCTTGATTGCCTCTGCTCGTTTTTGAGACAATGCTTTATTGGTGTCTGCATCACCTATGTCATCCGTATGCCCTTCTACTTCAATAGAAATATCCGGGTATCTGTTCATAATACTTATAAGATCGTCTACCTGACTGGCAGACTCAGATGTCAGCACATCAGATCCCGTCTCAAAACCAACAAAATCTAATCGGATCAGCCTCAATGCTGCTTTTTCTTCAGCCGTCATCGGAATGCCTGCATCGACTAAGGCTTTATCAACAGCCATATTTAATGCTTTTCGATTTCTGTCAATTTCATAGACCAGCAACTGTCCTTTATTTGGATCATCATCTGTGTTGCGAATGATCGACTCATAGTATGATTGTTGTTTTGATATCCAAACATCATACTCTTCCTGAGACACAATACGAACAATTCTACGCATACTATAGTGACTTTTTCCGCAGAGTTCCGCACAGGCTAGTTCGTAGTTGAACGTTTCCCATAACATTTTACTATCCGGATCTTTAGGATCTTTTGGCACGTTGTATTCTGGGTAATTGCGCAACTCATTTCGATAATCTTCCGTTGTCTTTTCCGGTGTAAAAACGAAATAGGTTGGTAGTCCTGGTACGGCATCCATTTTAACTCTGAAATGAGGCAGATAAAAATTGTGCAATACATCTCTAGCGATAATTCGCACACGCACTTTTTTACCAACCGGAAGCCATAATTCATCCGGATGAAAATCATCATGATTCAAAGGGTCTGTCCAAACTTGTCCTAATGGGTTGGATGCTGAAATTTTTGTAAAATCTCTTGGTCCAATTATTCCATCAGGGCCAGGATATCTTAGATGCCAGGCAAACTGATATCCGGTCGCTTCGATTTCAATATGATCTTCTCCCGGCTGTATATCAGCCATGACCGCATTCCATGCCAATAGACCTTTGATCACAAGGTAGGTCATCACCACCGCCGGGATCGCTGACCAAACGATTTCAAGTGTATTATTGTGTGACCAGTGTGTAGCTTTAGAAGTCTTCGTCTTCTTATATCTCCAGGCAAAATAAAATAAAGCGATGTGTGTGAGCACAAACACGATTCCTGTGAAAAATAATGTCACATTGAACAAGCTATCCAACGTAACTCCATGCGCCGATGCAGATTGGTGGGGTCCATAGCCCATCATGTAGTTCTTCCACCAATAGGCAGAGACAACGCAAAGCACCAGAAAACCTACCAGGAATAACATCATGGCATTTCCCTGATTGCGATTGAGGCGAATATCCACTTCCTCTTCTCCGCGAATGCGGGCATATAAATCTGTCAACTTACTGATCTGTAAGATTACGATCACTAAAAGCAGAATACTTAATCCAATAATTAAAGCGGTCATTTGCTATCTGGCTTTATATACTTCATTCAATAGTTTATCGATCCCTCACCAACTATTAAGTATGGTGAGATACACTTTCCATTAAGTAAGGATCTCTACTCGGTACAAGGCTTGCCTTTTCCAGTCGGTTGAAAACAACATAGAAAAAGAGTCCAAGAAATCCGATAAAGGTTCCTATTTCTAAAAATCCCGGCATTGTAAATCCAGGAGTAGCTCCTGCTGCGTGATGCGCTGCCTCTCCGGAAGCTGCAGCCAACTCATGAGCTGTATGAATAATCCCCGGCTTTAACATCAAAAAGAAGTCCATCCAGTGACTAAAAACAAGTAGACATGAAACGAAAAACAAGGTTCCATATTTACGCTTTGTATCGTTGCGCAATAACACTAAAAATGGCAATGCGAAATTCAATCCAACATTTAAATAAAACATTACAGGATACTCATGTAATCGGGTATGGTAATAAATCGTCTCTTCCGGAATATTGGCATACCAGATCAACATAAATTGGGAGAACCATAGATAGGTCCAGAATATCGTAAAGGCAAACATGTATTTACCAAGGTCATGCAAATGCTCTATGTTGACCAATGGGAAGTAACCTTTTACTTTTAATATAATCAGTGTGATGATGGTCAGTGCAATCATGGTAACCATCAAACTGGCGGAGGCATACCATGCAAACAGCGTACTGTACCAGTGTGCATCTACTGACATGATCCATTGCCATATTAAAGCAGCACTTGTAAAACCAATAACCGGCAATGCAGCTGCGCCAAGAATTCTCATCTTTTTGGCATGGGAGAAATTGCCATCTCCATTGGTATCCTCATCTACAGAAAGTTGGCGAATACGAACGGCGAAGAAAACCCATAGCCCCACAAATAGTAAACTTCCGAAGGTGTACCAGTTCTTATTGAGGAATGAACTTTTTCCTGCAAGAATGGTATCCGATTCAACAGAAGCTGTATCCGCCCAGTGGTACAAATGGTGCCATCCGCCCCATATACCCAGCGCAATAATCATTATCAGGACAAGGCCTACCACTAAAAAAAGTGAGTACGCTTCCCATACTCTTTTGAATATTGTGTGCCATCCGGACCAGGCTGTAATTTTAGCGGCGATCAGAAATAAGGCCATCAGGGCTACCCCGGTAAAGAAAACTGAGTTGTGCAACACATTGGACCAAAAACGTGTGTGGAAATGATCATCTCCAACATAGGTGGCGACCAATGAAAAGACACCGACCAGCATCATCAGGCCGAGTATAGTTTTCTGTCTTGTTTCGAATATAAACTGATTCATATCTGTTGTAGTCGATTCGGTCAATGATTAATGTTCATTATTATTGTGATCCACATCGTGGTCATGAGCATCCATCTCGTGACCATTCTGATCGTGCGCATCTGTATTTGCTTCCATGTGTTGTGACATTGCCTTTTCAAAATCAGCCCATGTAATGGCCTCCGTATTAAAGGTGTTTTCATCAGCTGAGTAGGTAGCTTTTTTGGCTTTGGCTTGCAAGGATCTGATATAATGAATCACTTCCCACCGTTCCACATAGCTCAATTTATCGGCATAGGATCCCATCACGTTTTTACCATACATAACACCATGATATAAGCGACCTACCGATGAATTTACAAATGTATCTAACAGGAAGTTTGCCGGAGCTGCAGGATAAATTCCCGCAACAATACCTTTGACAGGGTCTTCCTCTCTCACCAGGTAACCAAGCCCATCTGCCTTCTCGCCATGACAAATACCACAATAGATGTTGTATAAATCTTTTCCGTGTGCTAATCCTTTTTCAGTGATAGGAAAAGGGTTTCTTGTGATCTCCTGGGTAGCTCTTGTGCGCTCATCTTCTGTGTCACTATAATAATAAGGGACACTGCCATTTGGCACGATTGAGAATGTTCCATTTTCTAAACCATCAAATGAGGCCATGGCCATGACTCTGTCCATATCATTATCAGCATTAGCAACTGCTATCTGCCCTCTGGCTACAGTCCCATCGACACTCATCCGAGGAGAAGCAAATTTTTTATACTCTGCTTCTGTTCCCCAACGGTTGTAGGAATAATAATCGTAAAGGTTTGCTTCATACCCTATGGTATGCACCATGTCAGGCATGAACTCATGTCCTGTGCGATCCCCCTTTGAAGGTGAGCATGCGGTAAACAATGTTACGCAAGCTAGAATTGAAAATTGTATCGTATACCTCATGTTCAGATCGTCTTCGTTTCTACCAGACTGGCTCCGGTTTGTTTGAAAAAATTTCTGAGTTTCTCTACCTGAGAATCACCAAGTTCGTCAGTATCAAATGCAATACAGAATTTATCATCTGTAATTCGCGGGTGTATGATCGGATTTTTAATGCCCGGTCCTTGTCCGTTAATAATGTAAAATGTCACTACCATACCAATCGAGGCAAAGAGAACTGTCAACTCAAAGGAAATGGGAACAAACGAAAGTATTGGCCAATAAGGCTTACCTCCATAAATTTGTGGCCAGTCCCTTGTAAATATCCAGGTCATCCCCAAAAAAGCGGTTAGTGTACCGATCAGTCCAAACACAAAACCACCAATATGTAATCTTGATTCCGCAAGACCTAATAGTGGATCCAATCCGTGTACCGGAAAGGGGGTTAGGACATCCATGATGTTAAGATGATCTGCATTCGCCTGAACTATGGCTGTCTTCAGAATTTCTTCATCATCGTACAATCCGAATAATATATTTTTTTCTCCGTGCTTCATGATCTATTGGATCACCAGTGTTTAAAATAATCTATTAATGATGTGCATTTCCATGTCCATGTCCAGCAGCTTGTATGGTAGTTCCACCCTGCTCTATTTGTTGTAAGGTGGTTTGGCCATTTGCATTGACATACTGATCGCCTGAACTCTTCAATATGTGCTTAATCTCTGCAATCGCAACCACAGGAGCTACGCGCACAAAAATTAAAAAGAAAACAAAGAAGATCCCTATCGTTCCAACGAAAATTCCTATCTCCACAATAGATGGAACATAGAAACTCCAACTTGAAGGCAAATAATCACGAGCCAGTGTTGTCGCAATAATAACGAAACGCTCAAACCACATTCCGATATTCACGAATATCGACATGAAGAAGGTCATCGTTACATTTCGCCTGATTTTCTTTGACCAGAATAACTGAGGAGATAATACATTGCAAGTCATCATGCCAAAGTACGCCCACCAATAAGGGCCAAGAGCTCTGTTGAAAAATGCAAACTGTTCATATACATAACCTGAATACCAGGCAATAAATAATTCTGTTAAGTAAGCCACACCGACAATGGTACCTGTCACAAGAATCACTTTGTTCATAGATTCAATGTGTCCTATCGTAATATAGTTTTGCAGGTTCAATACTTTACGCGTGATCACCATCAAAGTTTGCACCATCGCAAATCCTGAAAAGATCGCTCCTGCCACAAAGTAAGGTGGGAAAATAGTGGTGTGCCATCCAGGTATCACGGAAGTCGCAAAGTCAAAACTTACAATCGTGTGTACAGAAAGTACAAGTGGTGTTGCAAGACCAGCTAAAACAAGAGATAATGATTCATGTCGCTGCCAGTGCTTGGCGGATCCGGTCCATCCAAAAGAAAGGAAGGTGTACATCTTTTTTCTAAATCCTTTAGCTCTGTCACGCACCGTTGCAAAATCCGGAACAAGTCCTGTGTACCAGAATAAAAGTGATACCGTAAAATAAGTGGAGATTGCAAAAACGTCCCAGAGCAAAGGAGAGTTAAAGTTTGGCCAGATTGGGCCTCTTGTATTCGGATATGGGAAGAAAAAGAAAACCACCCAAATACGTCCTACGTGAATCGCAGGAAAAAGTGCTG
Organism: Saprospiraceae bacterium; assembly: GCA_037969625.1. GTDB lineage: Bacteria > Bacteroidota > Bacteroidia > Chitinophagales > Saprospiraceae > Opimibacter. Next base: position 46,932 of record JBBKXT010000197.1, on the reverse strand, counting down.
CACAAATAACCGCAAAAATAGTCATCGCTTCTGCGGCACGGTTTACCCCGGTTCGCCATTTCTGACGAAAAAGCAAAAGAATCGCTGAGATCAATGTACCGGCGTGACCAATACCAATCCACCAAACGAAATTGGTGATATCCCATCCCCATCCAATGGTTCTGTTCAACCGCCAGGTACCTATCCCTACCCAAATGGTTATGATGATACTAATGATACCCCAGGTGGCGGCCATTAGCGCTATAATAAAAGCCAATGTCCATGCTTTGCCTGGCGCCCGCTCCGTAGGAGAACAAAGATCTTCCGTAATCTGGTGGTAGGTCTTTTGCCCTTGTACTAACGGTTCTCTAATCGGTGATGTAGGTGCTGAACCCATATTTTATTGTCTAATGATAATAGGTTTATCGTCTTAATTCTTCTTCCGGCAATCAGGCGTCAACGCCCTCAGCTTTATTTATTACTCTAGCCTGATAGTTGACTGCAGACCGTGTATTTACTTCTTCCAGTACGAGATAATTCAGTGGTGATGCAATTTTTTTACTTAGTTCACCTTCCGGATTATTACTATCTCCAAATGTGATAGCGCCTGTAGGACAAGCTGTCTGACAAGCGGTCTTCACATCTGCATCGCGCAACAAACGCTCTTCTGTTTTCGCCCGTAATTTTCCTTCTTGAATACGCTGCACACAGAAACTATTTTTCAATAACCCCTCTGGCACGCACCGTAACATCCGGATTCAATACCATACGTGTCAAGTTGTCTGCTCCGTATGGAACATCATCTGAATCAGAATCCAATCCAAGATCCGCCTCATTGATAGGCCAAAGATCCGCAGCATTATAATCCAACCAGTTGAATCGACGCACTTTGTACGGACAGTTGTTCGCACAGTATCTTGTACCCACACATCTGTTATAGGCCATTTGATTAAGTCCCTCTGCACTGTGGTTGGTTGCATTTACCGGGCACACATTTTCACAAGGCGCATTGTTACAATGCTGGCACATCATTGGTTGATAGACAGCACTTGGATTATTCACATCGCCATAGAAATAACGGTCAATTCTCAACCAAGCCATTTCATGGTGACGGCTAACTTCACGCTTACCAACCACAGGCACATTATTTTCTGCCATGCAAGCTACTGTACAAGCACCGCAACCGATACATGCATTGAGATCGACATGCATACCCCACTGATGACCTCTGGCATATAACTCGTCATGCCCTGGATAAACTTGCTTCGTATTTAACGCCTGATGGTGATGTCTTTCATCTTGAAGATCATGCGCAAACTCTTCAACATGATCTAAATGGCTCTTGCGAATGATTGTTCTATTCACCAATGAACCTTGGAAACCCTGATCCACCAAACCGTAGGTCATAAAGACAGTGGCGGCTTCATCAGCATTTATTATTTCCTTTGTTTTAGCATCTTCTGCTGTGACACCCATCGTGTGGTGATATTGTACGCAGGAGAAATACTCTTCTTTTCCTTTTTTACCTGAAACAGAAACACCATTTGCGTAATACTGTGTCAATCCATCCGCATCTGTAGTCAACCAGGGATGAACATTGACCCCAACATTGATTCCTGCACGACCGGTTACCGTACGACCATATCCTAAAGCAAGCGCAAATGAATCTGGTGTCTGACCAAACTGCTTCACGACAGGCACCTTTAAGGTTGTTTCGCCAATGGTTACCTCTGCCATATCTCCATCTTCCAAATTCTCATGAGCGATAAACTTACGTGTACCATCGAAATGAACTGGAAGTGCTAAGTAATTACCCCACGCACATCGAGTCACCGGGTCAGTCATTTCCTGCAACCATGGGTTGTTAGCATCCTGACCTGTTCCAATCGCCACGGTTTCCATGAAAGTGATTTCTGTACCAGATCCCGGCTTAGAAATTTTTGAGGCAACAGATGCTAAATTATCCGTGTATGAAGCCCCTGATGCTTCTGGTGTATATGTATATACGCCATCATGAAGCAGTTGATTCCACGCTTTCTGTGAATTCGTATGTGCTGCCCATGTGTTTTTAAGGTATTCAAAATAAGGTTGATCACTACTGAAGATTGAATTGTCATCACCAATCCATTTTAGCAAACTCGCTTCACGCTGACGTGTGTCAAACAGTGGAGCAATCGTTGGCTGGATCATGCTGACATGTCCTCTCACCGGTTCTGCATCACCCCATGACTCAAGCACATGGTGCGCAGGAGCAATCGCACGGCAAATGGATGAAGTCTCATCTAAAGCACCGGCTGTGCTGATCGTTAAACCTACTTTACCAATAGCCTCTGCAAAAGCAGATCCGTTTGGCAATTCAAAAACAGGATTAGCTCCTAGGATAATAAGTGCATCTACCTGTCCGCTATTCATCTTAGAAACCAACTCAGCCAATTTGCTTTCGTCGCCTTGGCGTTGTAGTGAATATTTTTGGAGATCAACAGTTTTGCCTTCATTTCCTAATAAATGATTGATGGCACAAACCATTGCTTGTTCGGCGATATTATTTGATCCGGAAACCAGCAGACTAGCTCCTGCAGCACCTAATAATTCAGTAGCTGTCTTATCAATGGAGGCAGCAATGGAAGGATTTAGTTCTGGTGCTGTAACTGCAGATGCTCCTTTGGAGGAAGCTACCTTATTATATAGTCTGGCCAAAACGGCACCGGATTCACTAGGTTTAATTCGAATGCGGTTGTCGGCATTAGTTCCTGAAAGTGACATATAACTTTCGATCTGGATGTGCCTAGACATTTTCGCTTGCTTTGGATCTGCAATTTTGCGACCGGCAGCATATTGCTTAGCGTATTGTACCGGAGAAATCCAGGTACCAAGGAAGTCTGCTTGTACACTGACGATCACTTTAGCTTTGTCAAAATGATATCCCGGTACCATGGAGACTCCATACATCAATTCATTCGCACGCAGAATCGCTGCGGATGAAGATGGGTCATATTGAGCAACGGTTGTATTCGGATATTTTGACTGAAAATCTTTTAATACCTCTTTTTCGGTTGGGCTTAATATAGAATGTGAAACAATTGCAATCTTGCTGTTCGTTGAAATGGTGCTTGACACTAGATCATCGATTTGCTTCCAGTCTGCTGCTTCGAAATGGCCTTCTGAATTCTTTAACTGGGGACTTTTCAGACGATGTGTATCGTAGAGACTCAGAACGCAAGCTTGTACACGGGCGGATGTTCCGCCACCTGTAACTGCAGAGAGGCTATTCCCTTCTATTTTAATGGGTCGGCCTTCTCTTGTTTTGACGAGGATACTGCAATAATCGCCACCCTGAACAAATGAAGTAGCATAATAATTAGCTACACCCGGTACCAAATCGTCCGGTTTTGTGACAAAAGGAATTGCTTTCTTCACCGGAATCTCGCAACTGGCGGCAATGGTAGCAGCGCCAATACTAAATCCCAGATACTTTAGAAAATCGCGGCGACCGGTATTGGCTGAGGCAAATGAACCGCCTTGTGCAAGTGTAGAGGCGATAGAAGCGTCAGGCATTTCTTGTGTTGCCTGCTCTATAAATTTCTCTTCGCGGCCTAAATCCTCTGACCCAATCCAAATATCCTTGTATGATGTTTGATCTTTCATGATCTATATTAAGTTCTGATGGTGATGATTACGATTATTCAATAATTTAAATCAATAATGGCATTTCTGGCACTCCAGACCGCCAATATCTTCAACCGTCACTTTTGAGCGTTCTCCTTTCGCAATAGCATCGTGATATTGCTTGTAGGTTTTGTAATAATCGTTACCGATAAACTGCACTTCTGTTTCTCTGTGGCAGTTGATGCACCAACCCATGGATAGTGGGGAATATTGATACATCAGATCCATTTCTTCTACTTTTCCGTGGCACTGCTGGCATTCCAGTTTGCCGATGTTGACGTGCTGGGCGTGATTAAAGTAAACGTGATCAGGCAACATATGAATTCTAGTCCATTCGATCGGTCCTGCGATGCTTTCTTTCAGGTCATTGGTCAATGATGACTCAATGCCTTCCCACTGCTCCTCTACGGTTCGCTCGCCTTTTCTATCCAATGAGGTAAGCTCATTGTCTTTCATATAGGTGTCCCCAATCCATTTTGTGTAGATAGCTTTGATCTCTTCGTTGGATAGTTTGTCATAATCTTCTACATACTTATCGGTTGATGGATCGTAACCAATAGAAGCAAAGACTTTGGTTAACTCGGCTGTACCATAGATAGAACCTTTTTCAACAGCTTTATGGCAGTTCATACAGGTATTGGCGGCTGGAATGGCCGCATGCTTACTTCTGCGAGCACCATCGTGGCAGTATTGGCAATCAATACCTTGTATACCGGAGTGTGTAGCGTGTGAAAATTTAATAGGCTGCTCCGGTGCATATCCTTGTTGGCGACCGAAAGAAACACCGTTATTGACTGTGGTATAACCGCCAAAAACCACTAATGCGAAAATCAGAAAGCCAACGACTCCTTTGCTGGTGAGCATCTGGAAAAATGACTTTTGTTCCGGCATCTTTGTTCCATCTTCTGCGGCGACCATGGCCCGAAGGTTGTAAATCACTCTGGAAAGTACGCTTACGACAATGGCCAGTACGGCAAAAAGGAGATAGTAGATATATTTGTTTGGCTTGCTTTGATTACCTACGGCACCACCAGTGGCAACTACACCTGCAGGCGCTTTAGGAATCATTTGATCATCTATGTATAATAGAATAGAGGCGATATCGTCATCTGTAAAGCCTGTAAATGAATTCATCACCGTAGGCTTGAATTTATTCCACATCTCAACGGCTCGCGGATGACCTGATTGGATCATTGCTTGTGAGTTTCGGATCCAGTTGTACAGATCTTCTGGTGGATATTCCGACCAACTTTCTTGTGAACCTCCCAGGGCCGGCCCGGTGAGATCATCCTTCATATTTTTATTGTGACAGGAAGCACACTGATTTTGAAAAAGTGTTTTTCCGGCTTCGACAGTGGGTGCCGCCGTCGAGCTGCCTACAAATAAAATGTAGCAAAGAGCTAAAAGGATACAGTGTTTCAATGAGTTATGATGCATAACAATGGAAGTAGACTCTTATGTAATAGCTGATTCTGTTGCAAAAATAATTAGATACGAGACTTATGCTGACTGCAAAGGATGAATTTCGTTATTTAGAGAATATCTAAACAGTCAAAAGGAGGATTTACACCGATACACGCGCTGAAATTGGAGGGTATGGATGGTAATCGACCAGGCTAAAATCTTCGTATTTAAATAAAAAAATATCTTTTATACTCGGGTTAATTTTCATTTCAGGCAATGCCCTTGGCTTTCGGGTTAATTGTTCGTGTACCTGACTCATGTGATCATTGTAAATATGAACATCTCCAAATGTATGCACAAAATCTCCGGGTACCAGATCACATACCTGTGCCATCATCATCGTCAGCAAAGCATAAGAAGCAATATTAAACGGAACGCCGAGAAATACATCTGCGGAGCGCTGGTATAATTGGCAACTCAACTTGCCATCGGCCACATAAAACTGGAATAAACAATGACACGGAGCCAATGCCATTTTATCAATATCCCCTACATTCCATGCAGAAACAATCATGCGGCGGCTATCGGGATTGGTTTTGATCGTTTGAACTACCTGCGCTATCTGATCGACTGTGTGACCATCCGCTCCTGTCCAACTTCTCCATTGATGTCCATATACAGGACCGAGATTACCGTTTTCATCCGCCCATTCATTCCAAATACGCACCCCATTCTCCTGCAGATACGCAATATTGGTATCGCCTTGCAAAAACCAAAGAAGCTCGTGGACAATAGACTTAAGGTGGACTTTCTTGGTGGTCATCAGGGGAAATCCCTCACTCAGATCAAAGCGCAGCTGATGCCCAAAGAGGCTGAGCGTACCGGTTCCGGTTCGATCACTCTTCTGGGTGCCTTGATCAAGGATATGGCGGAGGAGATCCTGATAATTATTCAATAGCTAGGTATTTCCGTGCTAAGGTAAAAAGATATATGAAAATATATCATATTTAATAAAATGATCTCATTAGATTTTTGCCGGCTGAAACTTAAGTACATACATATCAGCCACCTGCAACTGCTCTACCAGGAGAAAACCATTTTTTGTGAGCTCATGTAATATCTTTTTGAGGGTAAGTGCCTTTCTGCAACCATCCTTTTTATTCTCCTTCAGTTCTTCTACTGACTCCACCAGAATCAGTGTCCCATCAGGGGTTAAATGATTCTTTACAGAGCCAAGGATATCAAAAGGATAATTCAAGTGGTGATATACCTCTCTCATCAAAATAATGTCCGCCTTCAGGTTTTCATTTAACCCAAGACTTTTTTCCTGAGCAACAGCGAGTTGAATCTGACTTTGATCAGCCTCACTTGGCAATTGGGACACTTGCGCAAGCAGATTTTTAAAATATAATTCGTTCAACTCTGAAATATAGAACTGTACAGAAATACCGGAATAAGCAAGTATAAACGAAATACCACCCGTCCCCGCACCCACATCTACAAAGGTTTGTCCGGCACGAACATCATAAAAGTGCATTTCTTCCCACAAATCCGTATTGCCGGATAGTCGAAATGGCTCTTCAGGTAGAATTAGATTATTGGAAACCATAAAATGCAACTGCATGATTTGAATCAAATGGTCGCTACCCCATTGTTGATAAAGTCTGCGCGTCCCTTTCTCATAACGGATCGATGAAGGCAATGCATCATCTACGGTATCCCAGATATTATATATTTCCCCATTCGCAAACTGAGCCATAAATTGTTGCCTGAACAAATCATGCGCCTCCGGATTGAGCGAAAAAGCCTTTAAGCTATCCGACAAATAGCCAAGTTCGATCAAAGCATCTGAGATATCATGAATAAACTGGGCCCTATAGACCGATGCCCCTTTGATAAACTGATGCTGGGAAAGGGTGTCCGATTGGGCAGAACCAATTTCCGAGAAACTGACAAGAAGCCAAATAAAAACACATAGCCAACTAGACCAAGAGAACTGTAGCCTAACGCTGAGAAAAGAATTCATTGAGTCGTTGAATAAAAATTGACTGATTTGATGACTCAAAACTATCTGTAAAAAACTCGCTTTATACTACTTTCTTCCACCAAAAAGTAAATTCGCTATTGCCAGAATAACAATGGCCCCAACAGCACCGGTCAGTATAGCACCGATGATGGTATTTGGAAAACTAAAATTGAGTAATCCCAATGCCCAGGAACCAACAAAACTGCCAAGGATACCAATGATGATATTCCCAATCAGACCAAATCCACTGCCCGTAAAAACCATACTCCCCAACCATCCGGCAATAGCGCCCACTAAAAGTGTCATTAAAATTCCCATCTCATTTATTTTAAAGGTTAAGTAAAATTAGTTTCTCAGCGCACCAACCATATGCATGGCTCATCATTAGATTAGGGTCGAAGCATTCTACGTTTTAATTCAAACAGTTCTTATTCCAAATATAATATTAAATACCACAATTGCACTTTGCCTCTAGCTATTCTGGACAACCTTTTGGATAAACATTCCTAGAATTCTTTCCTTTAGTTTAGGTTTGTATCCCTAAACGATGGGTTTTCGTTTTCAAAAGGCATTCCTTTACTTACAAATTGTACAAACTACCTTGTCTTACCATTCCCTACATCAAGCCATCAATGATCTACCCAGTAATCATCTGCTTCGCGTGGAGGGTATGGTGGATCCGAATCTGGAGATGGCAGAAATACACCGCAGAGTTTTTGACGCGGCCGGTCCTGCATTGCTTTTTGAGAATGTCAAAGGAAGTCCTTTTTCGGCTGTTTCAAATCTGTATGGCACAAAAGAAAGAACAGCTTACCTCTTTAGAAATCAGTTAGAACAAGTACAAAAACTAATACAATTAAAAGCAGATCCTTCCGATTTCTTGCGCCATCCGACGCGCTATCTGAAGACGCCTTTTACGGCGTTGAAAGGTTTGCCACTAAAAGCTCGATGGAATAAATCAATTTTAAAAAACAAAACAACAATTGATCAACTTCCTCAAGTAATCAGCTGGCCAAAGGATGGTGGTGCTTTTATCACGTTGCCTCAAGTCATGAGCTTACCTCCCAATGACACGAGCATTATGAATTCGAATATTGGTATGTATCGCATTCAAATCAGTGGCAATGATTACACACCGAATCTAGAAGCCGGAATGCACTACCAATTACATCGAGGCATTGGCATTCACCATACATTGTATAATGAAACGAAAGATGAATTTAAAGTTTCCATTTTTGTAGGTGGCCCACCCTCGCATGCTTTTGCTGCGATCATGCCGTTGCCTGAGGGATTGAGTGAAGTTACGTTTGCGGGCCTGTTGGCAGGTCGACGTTTTCGATACTTCTGGCATGATGGATTTGTTATTTCTGCGGATGCAGATTTCTGTATTACAGGCGTGATCAAAAAAGATTCCATGAAACCCGAAGGTCCTTTTGGAGATCATCTTGGTTACTATAGTTTAACCCATGATTTTCCGGTGTTGGAAATCAAAAATGTGTATCACCGAAAAAATCCTATTTGGCATTTTACCGTGGTAGGTCGACCACCACAGGAAGACAGTTATTTTGGTTGGTTGATTCACCAGTTAGTGAAGCCACTGGCGCCAAAAGAATTTCCGGGATTGAAGGAAGTTCATGCGGTTGATGCTGCCGGAGTACATCCCTTACTCATCGCCATCGGCAAAGAAAGATACATGCCGTTTCGAGAACCTGTCCCTGAAGAGTTGTTGACGATTGCCAATCATCTTTTAGGAAAAGGACAAACGTCTCTGACGAAATATCTTTTTATCGCTTGCGATGAAGACAATCCTGCACTTACTACGAATAGCATCGGCGAGTTCTTTCAACACATGCTTTGTCGAATCAACTTGAAACGCGACTTACATTTTCAAACACGCACAACCATTGATACCCTTGATTATAGTGGTGATGGTTGGAATGCAGGATCTAAGTTGGTCGTTGCGGCTCGAGGTCCGGCTATCAGAAAACTAGGCTCTACCCTACCGGATAATATTTCACTTCCTTCCAGTTGCAAACGACTTGATTTAATCATGCCGGGAGTTGTTGCTGTTTCTTTCAATAATTTCACGAATGATGAAACGGCAAAAAAAGAAATGGAAGAACTTACCAATCATTTAGCTACGCAAAACATGGATGCGTGGCCACTCTGGATTATCACGGAAGATAGTCAATGGATGAGTGAACATCTAAACAACTTTCTGTGGGCTGCCTTTACAAGATCACAACCGGCGAAAGATATTTATGGTGTCAATGCGCAGTTTATTGACAAGCACTGGTCTTGCGATGCACCCTTGATTATTGATTCCCGCGTCAAGCCTCATCACGCACCTGTTTTGGAAACCGATCCGCAAGTCTCTAAAAAAGTGGATGCGATGTTTGCAAAAGGGGGCGCCCTCCATGGCAAAGTAAAAGGGCTATGATGCAGCTCCCGGAAGTTTTCATCAAACGCATGCGCGAACAAGTCGGGGATGAAGCTGATTTGTTTTTTGAATCATTAACCAAATCACCGCCTACAAGTATTCGTTTACACCATCAGAAAGGTCAATCAGATTTTCATTTTTCCGGCAAAGTTCCCTGGTGTCAAAACGGATATTATTTGGAAGAACGTCCCTCGTTTTTTCTGGATCCGCATTGGCATGGTGGAGCGTATTATGTGCAGGAAGCCTCTTCTATGATTTTGGATTATGTGGTGGCACAACTTCCATTAAAACAAGAGGCAAAAATATGGGTGGACATGTGTGCGGCACCCGGTGGAAAAACCGGAATTCTAGCCAGTCATTTAGGTGAAGGTGATGTGCTTGTTGCTAATGAGGTCGTCGGAAGCAGACGATCTGTCTTATGGGAAAATCTTACCAAAGCAGGATTTATCAACACCTTTATTGCCGGTGAATCAATCGCCGCTTTTCAGGAACAATTTGCAGATGTCATGCTTGTAGATGCCCCTTGTGCCGGCGAAGGGATGATGCGCAAAGATCCGGAAGCTATTGCACAATGGAATGAAACACTTGTATCAAACTGCAGCATCCTTCAAAAACAGATCGTAGAGCGTGCGGCAAGTGCCTTAAATCCGGGTGGGTATTTAATCTATAGTACGTGTTCGTATAGCCTTGAAGAAAACATCCAAAATATAACACACTTCATTGATCAATTTCAATTGGAATCATTTGCGATAGACTTCCCTGATGATTGGGGCATAACATCCATTGAAGATGACGCTGCTGTTGGTTACCAATTATATCCACACAAACTAACCGGTGAAGGTTTGTTTATCGCTGTCCTAAAAAACAATGCGGAAGCTGTGACTTCTTACAAAAAACCTAAAAAACCCCATCGGATATTTGAACCGGTACCTGATTGGTTAAGCCCTCATCTTGCAAACCCTGAAAATCTAGCGGTCCATAAAAACAGTGCACAAAATGAAATCGTTACCTTGAATGCTGTTGAAAAAGCAAATGAATTACTCTTGTATTTGCCCAAAGCATCAGTCATCCTTTGTGCCGGGGAATTAAAAGGACGTGATTTTGTGCCTTCACAAAGTCTGGCTACTTCCGGATTATCTGCGGCTCATTATAAGACCATCACAGTTGATCTATCGACTGCTCTTGACTATCTGGAAAGGAATGCGAACACACTTCCAATCGTTTACTCAAAGGGCTGGTATTTGATTGAATATAACGGGACAAAAATGGGTTGGGCAAAGTGGACCGGACAGGGGTGGAAAAACCACTATCCGATGAACTGGAGACTCCGGGATCGGCATAAAAAATAAGTTCCTCAGGCTCTTCAGGCTCTTTCCAGCAAACTAACCTTCTGTGCGGTAAAATTTTCTAAAAAAAGACATATTAGCAAAAAAGGACATATTATCCTTATTATGAATAAGTTAAAGGTATGCTACCCTGCTAATCGCTTCCCTTGTCATGCAATAGGAGGCAACAATTCCTTTTACGCTCCATAGGAAATTCTTTACCTTTCCACTTCTATCCCCCAATGAAGAAACACACATACCATCTAATAATCGGAGGAAATCTCGGCGACCGGATCGGAAGGCTTTCACATGCCAGGGAATTGCTGTCTGCGCAAGCGGGAGAAATCATTGTTGAGAGTAACATTTATGAAACACAGCCATGGGGTTATGAAGATCAGCCCTGGTTTCTGAATCAGGCAATTGAGTTGCGCTCCATCCTCTCACCAACCGAAATGTTGGAAAAAATAAAACAAATTGAAATGGAGGTTGGTCGAACACCGGCTGAAAAATGGCATGCCAGAACTATTGACATTGACATTCTATTGTGTGGGCAAGAGATCATAAAACAAAATGGGCTTGAGGTTCCTCACCCATTATTACAACAGCGCAATTTTGTATTAATACCCTTGATGGAAATAGCCGGAGACTTCATCCATCCTATACTTGAAAAATCGATTGAAGAACTTTATACAGACTGCCGTGATCCCGGAGAGGTCTGTTTATACAGCTTAGATGAGCCAGAAAACGCCGTATAAGTACATTTGCATCGAAGGCAATATTGGATCAGGCAAAACGAGCCTGTGCCAGTTGATTGCCAATGAGCATCCCGTACAATTGGTTATGGAGGAGTTTGATGACAATCCTTTTCTGCCTTTTTTCTATCAGAATCCCGAGCGTTATGCTTTTACCGTTGAGTTGTTTTTTATGGCTGAACGGCACAAACAATTGTCTGATATCTCCATTCAAAAAGATTTGTTTTTTGATTTTACTTTGGCTGATTATTCCTTTTGGAAAACGCTCATTTTCGCCAGAAAAAATCTTGATGAAAAAGAGTATCGTCTTTTCCAGCGCTTATTTAATCTGCTCAATGCTACATCACCGAATCCGGAGTTATTAATCTATCTCCACCGAACGCCGGAAAAACTATTGCAAAATATAAATCTGAGAGATCGATCTTATGAGTCCAATATCACGGCTGCTTATTTAAAAAACATTCAGGACTCTTATTTTGAATTTTTCTATAGCCAACCTTCCTACCCTATTGTGATCGTTGATGTGGAGGATATTGATTTTGTCAACAATCCCGAACACCTCAGTGAAATTGAACGAATCATTTTCAAAGAATACAGACCGGGGGTACACCGGATAAGTCTGAGGCTCTAAAACGCCTCTGGTCAGAGGTCAAGTGATCAAATCGCTTTGACCTAATTCGAATTCAAGTGTTACTTCCATTTGTGCCTTGACCGTGATGCCGATTGCACTAAATTTCATGTCTTCAATCTCTAGTGTTTTGACCAACGCATGTCCCTTGCCGTCCGGTAGAGGGATTGGAATTCCATTCTTGATCAATTCTTCCTTTTTCAAATTGAACAAATGATTCAAAGCCTCCTCGATTTTCTTGTCGAGTTTGGTGCCCATAAAAGTGTTGGCAAACCATCCGGCACTTTTAATCAGAATATTGTTGGTATCTGTTTTCAGTGCAATGTCTTCGATAAAAAAACGCTGCTCGTAGGTGTTCCAGATGGGCACACATTCAAGCTTTATGGAGGAGTTGCTTTTTTCCTTGATATCGGCTTCAACAGAAACTTTGGTATCCTCCAACTCAACTTTGAGATTACTCAAGTTGTACTGGTCACTGATAGGTATTTCAATATTCTGCTTCTGCAGGAATTGGTTGATCCATAAAGGTGCTATGATCAAATCAATCTTTAAGGATGACGAATCCCCTCGTTTGTCTATAGATTCTGTCTCATTCATACTTAATTGTCTATTTTTCAGCCCTAAAATTATTAATACTCTGCACAATGAACATTAAATACCTATTAATCTGTTTCTTTCTTACTGCATGCACTGTCCTATCCTATGGACAGAAAAACAAGAATTCTAAGAAGGAACCCAATTATGTTGCCATAGATACATCTTTGTTAGGTGAGATTGAATGGCGTAATATCGGCCCCTTCAGAGGTGGGCGATCCGCCACGGTCACCGGTGTCAAAGGAAAACCGAATCTCTATTATTTCGGTTCGACCGGCGGAGGTGTTTGGAAAACATTGGATGGTGGACAGTCATGGGAGAATATTTCTGATGGCTATTTTGGAGGCAGTATCGGTGCCGTCGAAGTAGCACCATCAGATCATAATGTAATCTATGTGGGCGGTGGCGAGCAAACCGTTCGTGGCAATGTATCCTATGGCTATGGCATGTGGCGCACAACGGATGGTGGCGAATCATGGGAAAAAATTGGTTTGGAAAAAGGATATCACATCCCTCGTGTGCGCGTGCATCCTAACAATCCGGATATTGTCTATGCCGCTGTATTGGGGGATCTTTTTAAAGACACGAAGGAACGTGGTATTTATAAATCCATCGATGGTGGTCAGACATGGAAGCAGACGCTTTTTGTCAATGAAGGTGCCGGTGCCGTAGATCTTATTCTTGATCCTAATAATCCAAGAATCATGTATGCTTCCACGTGGAAAGTGAGACGTCAACCACACGAACTTAGTAGTGGTGGTGAAGGTTCGGCGATATGGAAAAGCAAGGACAGTGGCGAGACGTGGGAAAACATTTCTGAAAACAAAGGTTTGCCAAAAGGCATCTGGGGTATCTCCGGCATTACGGTAAGTCCTGTGAATAGCAATCGTCTTTGGGCGATCATTGAAAATGCAGAAGGTGGTGTATACCGGTCTGATGATGCAGGAAAATCCTGGAGCAGGATCAACAGTGACGCTAATCTTCGCCAACGGGCATGGTATTACTCCAGAATATATGCTGATCCTAAATCAGAAGAAGTGGTTTATGTAATCAATGTAGCCTACCAGAAATCTACGGATGGTGGAAAAAATTTCTCTTCTCATTATGCGAGTCACGGGGATCATCATGATCTTTGGATAGATCCTGAAAACTCCGAGCGCATGATCATTGGCGATGATGGTGGAGCACAAGTGAGTTATGATGGTGGTGATCATTGGTCTACCTATCACAATCAACCTACGGCACAGTTTTATAGAGTCACTACAGACAATCATTTCCCCTATCGCATCTATGGTGGTCAGCAGGACAACAGTACGGTACGAATTGCAAGCAGAAAAAGTGGAGGATCTATTGGTGAAGATGATTGGGAATCTTCTGCAGGATGTGAGTGTGGCTATCTGGCCGTTGATCCACTCAATAATGATATTGTTTATGGTGGATGCTATCTCGGTGTCATCGAAAGAAAAGATCATGAAAATGATATGTCACGCGGCATTGATGTTTGGCCGGATATGACTTTAGGTCACGGTGCAGAAGGAGCGAAATACAGATTTCAATGGAACTTTCCAATCTTCTTTTCACCTCACAATCCGAAGAAACTATACACGGCGTCCAATCATCTTCATGTATCGATGAATGAAGGGCAGACCTGGGAAAACATTAGTCCGGATCTAACAAGAAATGATTCTACAAAACTTGGTTCGTCCGGCGGTCCAATCACCAAAGACAATACCTCAGTTGAATACTACTGTACCATCTTCACAGCGGCAGAAAGTTCGAGGGTGAAAGATTTGCTTTGGGCAGGAAGTGATGATGGGTTGATCCATGTATCAAAAGATGGTGGCAAAAACTGGAAAAATGTAACGCCTGCATTTCTCCCGGAGTGGATTCAAATCAATCAACTTGATGCGGATCCGCATAGTGATGGCGGTTGTTATGTTGCCGCGACCATGTATAAATCCGGCGATTATCAACCGTATTTTTTAAAGACAAAAGACTATGGCGAAACGTGGGAAATGATCAACACAGGAATTGATCCGACACATTTCTCAAGAGTTATTAAAGCGGATCCTGTCAAACAAGGAATACTTTATGCCGGTACTGAATCCGGGATGTACATAAGTTTTGATGACGGCGGTCATTGGCAGACTTTTCAGCAAAATCTTCCGATTGTTCCTATCACTGATCTTGCCATAAAAAACAACAATCTAATTGCTGCTACGCAAGGTCGAAGTTTTTGGATACTAGATGAATTAAATCAATTGCATCAAATACAAAACAATCAAAAAGATAAATTTCAAGTTTATCAGCCTGAAGACACCTATCGAATGACCGGAGGATCCGGAAAAAGTTTGACAGAAGGAACAAACTATGCAGGTGGCGTAATGGCATTTTACAATCTGCCGAGTGACATTGAAGAGACGGATACTATTTCCATAACTTTCTTTGAAGTGGATGGGGATACGATTGTCAAATACAGCACCGATCATAAAGAAAAAGCGTATCAAATCAAGCCTAAAAAGGGCATGAATAAATTCAATTGGAATCTGCGTTATTCACCGGCTAAGCGATTTGATGGAATGGTCTTATGGGCTGCAAATATGTCCGGTCCAATGGCTATTCCCGGCAACTACCGAATGGAAATTTCTTACAAGGATACACTGGTCAGCAAGTCATTTGAAATCATCCAAGACCCAAGGTCTCCGGCGACGGAGGAGGACTATCAAAAATATTATGCGTTTGCAACGGATGTGCGTGACAAAATCACGGAAGCACATGAAGCCATCATTGAAATCAGAGATATCCGCACACAACTATCAAACTACAAAGCTCGAATTTCAGAAGACACAATGATCGTTGCCGAAATAGTAAAGATAGATAGTGTCATGACCGGCGTTGAAGAAGTTCTCTATCAAACCAAGAGTAAAAGTTCGCAGGACCCGCTTAATTTCCCTGTTCGCCTCACGAACAAAATCGGTTATGTGAGTAATATTCTAGGCACAGGCGACTACCCTCCTACAGATCAGGCGTATGCTGTTAAAAAGGAAATGGAGGGACTGATTGATGATGAGTTAGCCAAATTTGATCTTGTTAAAAAGGAGATGATTCCTGCGTTTAATCGGATGTTGAGGGAGAATGAGGTGGATGCGATCATATTGGGGGGAAAGGGAACGGATACCGGGAAACATTAAACGAAAATCGGTGAGCCGTTGAAGAGTGTTTAGAAAGTTTAGTTTTTTGATCTTGCTGTTTTAAAGATTTGTTCTCTTGAAAAGAGAACGTGAACTAAACTTTCTAAACTTAAGGACCTAACAGGTTCTTATACTAAACTCCCTAAACTCATTGTCTAATGAAACTTCTGATAGAAACCAGATGTGGGGCTCTCTTGCCTGGTCGCTTATATGGAGCGATGGTAACACACTGGCAGCGTTGCTCTTTAAACTTTGACAGAATCGCATAAGTTTCAGTTTCTTGCGCCTTTCGATGTATCGGGATGTCTTTCTCCATAGCTTCAACGATGGAGGTTCTTTATGCCTTTTCTTTGGATCTCACCAACTTATATTACTTTTGCGGCTTATATGAATTGATATGCAGGAAACTGACCAAGCTGTTGACTTTGAAGTTGCGGCCAAACTAGGATTGACAAAAGATGAATTTGATGAAATCTGTAAGATTATGGGCCGAGTCCCAAATTTTACGGAAGTCAGCATCTTCTCAGTGATGTGGAGTGAACACTGCTCCTACAAGAATTCCATTAAATACCTTAAAACCCTTCCACGTGAAGGAGGCCGCTTGTTGGTTGCCGCCGGGGAAGAGAATGCAGGATTGATGGATATCGGCGACGGAGAAGCATGCGCTTTCAAAATAGAATCGCATAATCACCCATCTGCGTTGGAACCCTATCAGGGAGCCGCTACAGGTGTTGGAGGCATCCACCGAGATATATTCACGATGGGCGCACGACCCATTGCCGCACTGAATTCATTGCGATTTGGTGATCCACATCATCCGCATATGCGCCACCTGATCAAAGGGGTCGTCAGCGGAATCGGTGATTACGGCAATTGCCTGGGTGTACCAACGGTAGGCGGCGAAGTTTATTTCGACCCAAGTTACCAACAAAATATTCTTGTCAATGCCATGTCAGTAGGTATTGTCAAAGTGGGTGAAACGATATCAGCCTGTGCCGACGGACCGGGAAATCCTGTGTTTATCGTTGGATCTGCGACAGGAAGAGATGGAATCCATGGAGCCACCTTCGCCTCAGCAGATCTAACAGAAGATTCTGCAGAGGACTTACCTGCTGTACAAGTGGGTGATCCCTTTCAGGAAAAACTATTGTTAGAAGCCAGTCTGGAGATCATCACCACCGGTGCCGTTGTAGGTATGCAGGATATG
The DNA here is from genome assembly GCA_037969625.1 of Saprospiraceae bacterium. Classification (GTDB taxonomy): domain Bacteria; phylum Bacteroidota; class Bacteroidia; order Chitinophagales; family Saprospiraceae; genus Opimibacter. Next base: position 29,720 of record JBBKXT010000197.1, on the reverse strand, counting down.
GGTGCCGCCGGTATCACCTGCTCTACTTCTGAGATGAGTGCCAAGTCAGGAACAGGCATGACCATCAATCTCGACTTGGTACCGACCCGTCAGAAAAACATGCACGCCTGGGAAATTCTTCTTTCTGAAAGTCAGGAAAGAATGTTGGTCGTCGTCAAAAAAGGAAGAGAGAAAGAAATACAAAACATCTTTGACAAATGGGATTTGGAATGCGAAGAAATTGGCGAGGTAACAGATACCGGAAGAATTGAATTTTATCAGCATGGTGAATTAGTGGCTGATGTACCGGCGAATCCGCTTGTATTGGGAGGTGGCGCACCTGTTTATGACAGAGAATTTACCAAACCTAAATACATGGATCAGATCAAATCATTTGATCCTCCACAAGGCACCGACTATGAACTGGTTTCCATCGCAAAGGAAATCATCGTATCGCCAAATATCGCTTCCAAAAGATGGGTCTACGAACAATATGACCACACGGTACGCACCGGCAATACAAATACAAATGATCCATCAGATGCCACTATCATTCGTTTGAAAGATTCTGAGAAATCACTCGCGGTGACTGTCGATTGCAACAGTGCCTATGTGCATGCAGATCCGTACAAAGGCGCTATGATCGCCGTTTCGGAAGCAGCGCGTAACATTCGTTGCTCCGGAGGAATCCCGCTTGGTGTCACCAATTGTTTGAATTTCGGAAATCCTTATAATCCTGAAGTTTACTATCAATTTGTCAATGCCATCAAAGGGATGGGTGAGGCCTGTCGGAAATATAATACGCCGGTGACCGGTGGGAATGTGAGTTTTTATAATCAATCCGTCATCAAAGATCGAACAGAACCAGTCTTCCCTACGCCAACGATTGGTATGGTAGGATTGGTAGAGAAAAAAACACATGCGACTACCCTATCATTTAAATCTTCCGGTGATCACATCATCATGATCGGTAGTGCCCCGACAAACATAGATGGATCACTTTACGTTCGTGAAATATTAGAACAAAAACTAACGCCTTGTCCTGAGTTTGATATCGAAGATGAAAACAAAATCCATGAGGTCATCACTCAACTGATCCTAAAATCGCTGATTTCGAGTGCACATGATATTTCTGAAGGTGGGCTATTTGTTAGCCTGATGGAAAGTGCGATGGCCGGTTCTCTTGGGTTTGACATTACCTTACCTCCAAATGTTAAAAAGGATATTTACTTATTCAGCGAGAAGCAATCCCGAATTGTTATCTCTGTGAATAACGAAAATTTAACAAGCTTAGAGGCGATTCTCACTGAACAAGGCACTCCGTTTATGCGTTTAGGCAGTGTAGGCGGGCAAACTGCTCACATAGATGGTGTTGATTTCGGTAGTGTCTCTTCCTGGCATACACTCTATCATAATGCCTTGTCGATCATCCTTGAAAAAGAATAAAGCAAACTAAGTTATGAACATGAAAAATATTACGCTTGGTCTTTTTATACTGACCATCATTACGATCGCTTCTTGTGGTGCAATCTCTTCCAAAGGCACAAATGTCACCGGAACGATCTCAGATGCCACCAACATGCAGGTTTATTTTGACCGAATGGGCCCTAACAGCAGTACGACTGTTCTTGGGCAGACTAACGCTGATGCCAGTGGCAACTTTACGATCAATCTTGATGAAACCATCACCCCAGCGATCTACCGTCTGCGCATTGGATCCGGCAAAATATTCCTCATTGTAGAAGATCCATCCCCCAATATCTCTATAAAAGGCACACTTGAAGGAATGAAAACGTCCGACATCGCGATCATCGGATCTGAAAGTGCGTCAGAATTTATGGAAACAATGAATTTATTATCCACCGGAACGATCACTGCCACTGATGTGCAGGATTACATCAGCAACACATCCTATCCTATGTGTGGAATGCAAATGGCGATCAATGCATTTGGCAATCGACCAGAGTTTTTCGCTGTTCACAAAAAAGCAGCTGCCGCGCTCACCGCTAAATACCCTGATCATGAATATACCGCAGGCTATGCCACATTCGCAGAAAGTTTAGAGAAAACTGCGAGTCAGCCTGTGGCATCCGGAGGACCCATACAGGTGGGTATGCCGGCGCCGGAGATTTCATTAAAAAGTCCTGACGGCAAAACATACTCACTATCTGACCTAAAAGGAAAGGTGGTGCTCATTGATTTCTGGGCTTCCTGGTGTGGTCCATGCCGCAAAGCAAATCCACATGTCGTTGAAATCTATCATAAGTACAAGGAAAAAGGATTTACTGTATTTAGTGTTTCCTTGGATGGTATTGATGAGCGAACAAAAGCAAGATATCCAAGTGAGGAGCAGTACGCACAAGGAATTGAGCAATCTAAGGACAGATGGGTGCAGGCAATAGCGAAAGATCAACTTGTATGGCCTTACCATGTAAGTGACCTGACCAAATGGGATACAAAAGCTGCCAAGCAATATGGCGTATCAAGTATTCCAAGGACCTTTTTGATTGATCGAGAGGGTAATGTCGCAGCCGTGAATCCTCGAAATAACTTGGAAGAAGCTTTATTAAAAGCGTTATAATCAAGATAATCTCAAATAAAAAAGGGCTAAATCATATGATTTAGCCCTTTTTCATTTTTAGCTATGTTTCGGATCAGGAAGCTGAAAACTTAATGATCTTAACGTGAATATCATGCTTTTTGGTCAGGCGATCTGCGAAAGCAAAGTTTCCTGAAGGAGCGATTAAAATGAGTCCTCCGCCTTTCAACTTGCCCAGAATGCTCAATAATTTCCATTTGCTGACGGTTCTTTCTGCGTCACCATCTTTACGGACTACCTCTATATACCATTTCCCGTTGCGCTTCATGGCCACGATATCAGGAATGAGTGTATCCTCATTTTCCATGTTGCTCAAGCCTGAGGGAGTGTCATAACCCTCAATATTAGCCTGAACTTCTGAGTATCCATTGCGGGAAACCCAAGTATCCAATACTTTTTTAATTACTTCTGCATCTTTACTCATAGGGCGCGACAAAACTTCCATAAATTGATCATTACTAAACAGTTCGAGGGGGACAAATATAACGATTTGATTGTCAGACTATAGCTACTCGATGCAAAAATCATTAAATTATCTAAAAGGAACTGACTTGTATAGGTATGGTTACAAAACCTTTGCCAATTTTAAAAACCTTTATATCAGGTAGTTTGGAAGGTTGTATTAACGCCTTATAAGGGTTCGCAGGCTATTCATCTGGCCATAAATACAAGTAAAGCATCGAATTAGGTAAGCCTTTCAAACAACTCAAAATCAACAAATTATACTTATTGTCTGGTGCAAAACCTTACCTTTTAAATAACGCAGCACAAATTGTACACAAATCATTCTATCAAACGAACAACATCATGCCCATACCAAAGTGTCCTGCATCAGGGTAGAAACAGGCAGTACATCAAAGAAATTTTCCTGATAAGTTTCTAATTAGAAATCTTATTAGCATTCTCTTTTGAAACCGGTGTCTTAGAAATGGCCATTCGTACATCATAGTGAATGTCATCAAAATCTCCTTTAACCTTTTCCCAAACTTCCGGGGTTGCTGCTGAAACTGAGCGGCGAACATCCTCTACTCTGCTTTGAATATTCTTGCATTTTTCTAGTTCTGCAGTAATTCCTGCTTTTGTGGCATCGCTAGCGGAAGTCAATTCATTCTCCAGTTCCTGAATCTTGAGATATATCGCCTGAGCATATGCATTCATGTTATGTACCGCATCCGCTCGTTTAGCTAAGAAAATAGAGTCCATGCCCGTTTCTGTAACGGTCTCTTCTTGAACGGCTGCAGTATCCTTACAGGCTGTCCATGATGTGGCAACTAAAAGCATTAGTCCTAAGAAAAATATTGTTTTACGCATCTGATATTGGTTGTTTAAGTAGTGTTTAAAAGGAATATAAACTGGTTTTGATTCCAACGGAATTCAATTTGGATGCAAATAACGGCAGATTAATGGCGATGTGCTAATGGTTTATCAAAAAAATCAATGTTTTAAACAAACCCAAGGTTACCCTAGTACGTTTATATGCAGCTTATGAAAAATTGATGCAAACACACAACATACAAGTATTCAGCATTTTAATGTATTCTAAATAAAGTAACACATCAAGGCAATCTGCACCCTTTTGCGCCTTGCCTAGAATTCGACAAACCCCTTCAAATGCTCATCAAGGGTCTTTAGTGTTGGGCCATGATTTATTTTACCGTTGTCATCCATAAGTTCATCGACCCTACTGACAGGAAGCAGTCGCGGGAAAACAATAGATTTCAAGTGCATAAGGATCCCGGAGAAGTGATCCAGCCCACGGATATTACCTGATCTTCCGGTGGCAATCCCTATCAGCATGGACTTTTTGAATTTAAAGGTGGCATCTCTCTTCCGTGCAGATATCGTATCTATAAAGAGCTTCAACACACCGGGGAAGCTGCCATTGTACTCCGGCAGTATCCAAATAAACTTTTCAGCAGGTATCATCAGCTGTTCCTGCATGGTTTTCAAATTTTCAGGAATATTTTCTGTCTCATATACGTGTCCCGCAAGTATCTCAGGGGGCAAATCTGCCATACTGATATAACCTATAGGCCCATCGTATTGCTCCTTTAGCCATTGATCAATATGCTGGGAAACAAATTCCGAATTGCTGTCCGGCCTGTTAGTTGCTAGGATGACTGTTATCATTCAGTTGAGATTAATCGGTCTTAATACATGGTGAATACAGCAAATGTTCTGCCAATAGCTGTATTTTTGCCCCCCGAACATTCAAATGATGTGCCTCTGGGCCATTTCAGAAAGTCCGGAAGCCGGGTACAAACAAGGATTCTTAACAATTATAGTCATTTTGGGAAAGATAGTCGCGATAGCAAATCAGAAGGGAGGTGTTGGCAAAACAACAACAGCCATAAACATGGGTGCTTGTCTCGCTATCCTTGAAAAGAAAATCCTACTGGTCGATGCTGATCCACAAGCCAATAGTACCTCTGGACTGGGTATTGAGACAACACCCGGCCAGCCCACGATCTATGATTGCATGATCAATAATATCTCCGCAACTGAAGCTATCATCCCAACCCAAACGCCCAATCTGTTTATTCTACCCTCTCACATTGATCTGGTAGGTGCAGAACTAGAGCTTGTCTCAAGGATGCGACGAGAGTTTACCTTAAGGACCATTCTGGAGAAGGTGAAGGACGACTATGACTACATTCTCATTGACTGTATGCCATCCCTCGGCCTACTAGCCGTCAATGCTTTGACAGCTGCCAATTCCGTCATGATCCCTATTCAAACTGAGATATATGCACTGGAAGGACTTCAAAAATTGAAAAACACCATTGAACTCGTCAGAGAACATCTGAATCCAAAACTTGAAATTGAAGGAATCGTCATGACGATGTACGACAGTCGATTAAGACTCGCCAATATGATTCTGGAAGAAGTACGTCAAAATCTTACTGACCCACTCTTTGAAACGATCATCCATCGCAACAGCAAAATCAGCGAATCACCAAGCATGAAAGCACCCGTCATCATGTATGATGCTACCAGTACCGGCAGTTTGAATTTTATGCAATTAGCCTTAGAGTTTCTTAAGCGAAACAATGACAGTGTGGATGGCGCCGTCTAGAAGACCGTCTGAATCGCATAAATCATTCAATCAAACATAATAAACAGCAATCATTGTGCGTCAAATAGAATACGCACAACTCAATACAAGAATTAACAGGCATGGCTAAGCAAACAAATAAAATGCAAATAGGAAAAGGTATTCGCGCCTTGCTATCCAATATTGAAGAACGAGGCACCGCACCGACCGGACAAGAATTGCAGGAACTTTCACGTGACACACTTGAAGTACCCATTGATGCCATCGAAACAAATCCATACCAACCTCGAACTGATTTTGATGAAACGGCTCTTGAGGAATTAGCGCAATCCATAAAAACACATGGCATCATCCAGCCACTCACTTTGCGAAGGCTGCATGAAGGACAATATCAATTAATCGCCGGAGAGCGAAGATGGCGCGCTTCACAAATGGCCGGCCTTACGACGGTACCTGCTTATATCCGCCTGGCTGATGATCAAGGCATGCTGGAAATGGCCATTGTAGAAAACATACAACGGGCAGATCTCAATGCGATGGAAATGGCGTTTAGTTTGCAGCGCCTGATTGATGAATGCACATTAACCCACGAAGAACTATCCCAACGCGTAGGCAAACAAAGGAGTACGGTGACCAATTATCTTCGGTTATTAAAACTTCCGCCCAAAGTGCAACAGGCCTTACGAACAGAAGAAATCAGTATGGGACACGCCAAGGCAATCGCCGGACTGGAAGAAATCAGCTCGCAGCTGATGGTACTCGGCGATATCATTTCAAAAGGACTGAGCGTTCGAGACACTGAAAAACTGATCAGCAAATATCAGGATGGTCCGAACTCAAAAAGCAATTCTAAAGCTGCAGGAGCATCAAAACCAACTTCTCAAAAATCTGCGGACATCCTTCAGATTGAACGTCAATTGAAAGAACTGCTTGGGACAAAAGTGGATCTGCAATACAAAGAAAATGGAAGCGGTGAAATACGTATCCCATTTAAAACCGATCGGGAACTCAATTATTTATTAGAATTGTTGGAGGGTCTGGAAGAAAACGACTAGATCATCGGCATTAGGCTAATTTGATACATGAAAGTACTTTCCACTTTAACCATCTGCATACTTCTTTGCATTAGCTCCTTCAGCCTTTGCGGACAAGTATCTGTGGATAGTATGGTGATTGAAAGTCCTGCTTCAGATAGCATTGTCATTAAAGAAAAAAAGGGATCCATCTTCAGTGGCAGACCGGGCAAGGCGATGATCATGAGTTTGGTCATCCCGGGCACAGGACAAATCTATAATAAAAGTTATCTCCGCGTACCTTTTGTTTGGGGCGCTGTTGGTGGTATGGGGTATTTATTGGTCACTAACACCCAAACATACCGATGCTTAAGTGATGCCTACAAAGCAAGTATTGATGGAACACCCTATATATTTCCCGACCATTGCAGTGAATATGCTTTGGTCACAGATTCCGGTCGATTAAAATTACTTCGCGACGAAGCCAATAGCAACATGCAATTATCGATCATAGGATTTTCGCTGGTGTGGCTAGCCAATGGGATAGATGCATTTGTCAATGCCCATTTAAAAGGGTTTGATGTCGATGAGAATCTCTCCATCCATATCAGTTCACGCGTCGACGACGATCCGGTTAGCCCGATGCGCATGGGGCTGTTTGTTAGCTTTTAGAACATAAAGTGAACCTCTAATAACCCTGAATACACGCCTTTTGCCCACAACCCGTTCGACCCTCCCGATAAGGGTGATAAGCGATAAAGTTGTTTTAGCCCCATCAAAGACTTATCGGTGAAGAAAAGTATGTCGCCCCGCCTGAGGCGGGCTAGGGTTGCTATAAAAAGCCCTGAAGGGGCAACATACCATAAGGTTGGGCACCGCCCAATCGTAAAAGACAATGAGAATAAATCAGGCCTGCCCTAAAGGGGAGCATTCATCTTCTAATCGGTTATTAGAGGTTCCCGTGATCCTCACTACTTCCCGGTCCACCCTTCCTTTAAGGAAACAGTTTGATTAAACACCATCCGATCACTGTTCGAATCGGGATCTTTTGTAAAATATCCCTGACGTAAAAACTGAAAAGCATCTCCCACATTTGATTCAGCTAGCGATGGTTCGAGTTTGACATTCTCCAAAACTTTTATGGAATCCGGATTTACTTTACTCAAAAAATCAGCTCCTTCTTCAAGTGGATTTTCGGTGGTGAATAATCGTTCATACAAGCGCACTTCTCCATCCAGGGCAGTGGCTGCATTCACCCAATGAAGCGTACCTTTGGCTTTTATCCCACTATTATCTGAACCACTCTTTGAATCAGGATAATATTTACAATGAATTTCAACCACTTCTTTGGTTATTTCATCGACCACTGTATTTTCACAAGTGAGAATGTAAGCGCTTTTTAATCGGCAGGTGGCGCCCGGTGCTAATCGGAAAAACTTCTTTGGTGGATCCAACATAAAGTCATCTCTTTCTATCCACAACTCACGACTGAAAGGCATCTCGCGTGTACCGGCATTATCATCTTCCGGATTATTCTCTGATGGAAGCATTTCTGTTTGGCCTTCCGGATAATTGGTAATGATCAACTTCACCGGATCTAACACGACCATTCTACGCAATGCTGTTCGGTTCAGTTCTGTACGGACACATGACTCGAGGAGTTCCACTTCGATCCAATTATCGCGTTTGGCCACACCCACTTTGTCACAAAAGACACGAATAGCTGCCGGCGGATAACCTCGTCGTCGCAAACCACTCAATGTAGGCATGCGCGCATCGTCCCAACCGGTCACAAGATTCTCCTTGACCAATTGCATCAATCGTCTTTTGGATGTGATCATGTAGGTGACATTCATTCGCGCAAACTCGATCTGTCGACTTGGAAATATCTCAAGACTCTCAATCAACCAATCGTACAATGGACGGTGATGTCTGAATTCCAGCGAACAAAGTGAATGTGTAATCCCTTCGATACTATCGCTCTGTCCGTGTGCAAAATCATACATCGGATAGATGCACCACTTATCACCGGTGCGATGATGTGACTGCCTCTTGATGCGATAGATGACCGGATCACGCATATGCATGTTCGGTGAGGTCATATCGACTTTTGCACGCAGTACGCGACTACCGTCAGGAAAATCACCATTCTTCATACCCGTAAAAAGGTCTCTGTTTTCGTCGATCGATCGATCTCGGAAAGGACTGTTTTTTCCTGGTGTCGTCGGTGTCCCTTTTTGCTCTGCGATTTGCTCAACGGAACTATCATCAACGTATGCGAGACCTTTATCAATCAGATCCAGTGCAAATCCATACAGCTGATCAAAGTAATCAGAGGCATAATACTCCCGGTCTTCCCAATTGTATCCAAGCCATTTGATATCCGCTCTGATCGCATCCACGTACATCGTTTCTTCCGTCGTCGGATTGGTATCATCAAATCGAAGGTTTGTCTTTCCTCCATATTTTTTGGCCAACTCAAAATTGATGCAAATCGCCTTGGCATGACCGATATGAAGGAATCCGTTTGGCTCCGGTGGGAATCGCGTGTGTACACGTCCATCGTGTTTGCCATTGGCTATATCTTCTTCGATAATCTCTTCTATAAAATGTAATGATCTTGTCTCTTCCATAATTTTCAATAATCAAACGCACAAATAATTTTAAATACTACCTACTGCCAAACCTACATTCGCTCCGGCATTTCAATACCCAGTAAATCCATGGTATGTTTCAACACCTCTCCTACGATGCCTATCAGCGCTAACCGATAATTTTTTGCTATTTCTGATTCCGCTTTTAATACGGAGACATCATGATAATATCGGTGATATTCTTTCGCTAGCGAAAAAGCATAATTGGCCACTAAGGCCGGGCTGTAGTCTTTCGCTGCATTTTCAATCACATGAGCACATTGACCCAACATATTCAACAATGTCTTTTCATCTTCGTTCACGACATAGCCCGCATAACTTCCACCGCTATCTTCTGCTCGTCTGATGATCGACTGTATGCGCACATAGGCATTCTGAATGTAAGGACCTGTCTGGCCTTGCATATCCACAGAGGCTTTTGGATCAAATGTCATGCGCTTGCGCGGATCGACCTTGATGATAAAATACTTGAGCGCCGCCATTCCGATTTTCCTGATGACATCAGCATCTACTGCTTCTCGTTCTTCTGCAGCGATGCCTGCTTCTTCGATCACTGTTTTCATCAAGTCATCCGCATCGACCACCGTGCCTTCTCTTGACTTCATCTTTCCTTCCGGCAAATCAACCATTCCATAAGAGAGATGGTGCAGGCCATTGGCATAGGGCGCATCTAATTTTGCCATGATCGCAAACAAGGCCTGAAAGTGATAATTTTGTTCGTCGGCAACAACATATATCATTCGTTCCGTGCCAAACTCATTATATCGGGCCTGTGCGGTCCCCACATCCTGCGTCATGTACACGGAAGTACCATCACTTCGCAAGAGAATTTTATGATCCAGTCCGGCATCCGTCAGATCGACCCAAACAGAGCCATCGTCTTTTTGGTAAAAAACTTTTTTATTAATACCTTCCTCAACAATTCCTTTTCCCAACAAATACGTTTCACTTTCGTAATACAATTTGTCGAACGCAACACCCAGATTCAAATAGGTTTCTTCAAAACCTGCATAGACCCAGCTGTTCATTTTTTTCCACAAAGCAATCGTCTCCGGATCCTGTGCTTCCCACTTCAGAAGTAGTTCACGGGCTTCCTTGCCCAGCGAACTGAGGTCATTGAAATATTTATTCTTGTAGGACTTGTAGAAGGCCGATTCATCCAAATCAAGATCAGGGCGCTTTTCAAAAATAGAATTAGCTTCTGGGGTTTCTTGCCATGCTTTGTATTCGTTCTGAAATTCTTTTTCAAAACGAACATACCAGTCTCCTACAAAATGATCGCTCTTGATATTATTTTGTTCCGGTGTGGCACCATTGCTAAATCGAGTCCATGCAAGCATGCTTTTGCAGATAGCAATACCACGATCGTTGATGATCTGCACACGGAAAACTTCATGACCGCACGCCTCCAGAATTTTATAAGTAGACCAGCCCAATAAAATATTTCGAATGTGACCGAGGTGAAGTGGCTTGTTTGTATTTGGGGAAGAAAACTCAACCAGTATCTTTTCTCTCGGTTGTTGAGGCTTCCAAAAGTCCGGTGATGCTTTCATCTCCCCTAGCACAACGGACCAGTATTCATCTGCGAGCGTCACATTCAAAAATCCTTGCACGATCTCCACATCACTAATCCAGGTGTATTCTTTCGCCATAAAAGCCCCCAATGATTCAGCGATCTTTGGTGGTGCTTGACGCAATTCTTTGGCTATCGCAAAGGTCACGAGGGTATAATCTCCCTGGTGTTCCTTCTTGGTCGGTGTCACCAGAAAGTCATCCGGGGCAATCGTTACATCGTAGACTTTGAGGACTGCTTCTGCGGCAGCGATCTTTATTTCTTTAATTATATCCTTCATGAGTAATGGGCAAAGTTACGATCCTGCGGCAAAAAAGCTAAAAACACTTTGGCCATATTGCCGGGCTTCTTGAAAACCTTCAGTTTTTTCAAAGGATTTTGTTGCGATATGCTCCAAAACAAAAAAACCATCAGGTTTGAGGATTGTCGATTCGAGTACTTTAGATGGGAAATATTCAATCCCGGTCATGTCATAAGGTGGATCTGCAAAGACATAATCCCATTGTCGCTCAGTCTTTTCGATAAACTTATAGACATCACTGAAAACTGCATTTATGGGCATCTCCATTTCTTTCGCCAATTCTTTCATGAACGTGACGCTCTGCTTGTATCGATCGACATAGGTGATATCCAGGCAACCTCTTGACGCCAGTTCGATGCAATGAATCCCGGTGCCGCCGAACAAATCAAGGGCGCTGGAGGCTTCATAATCCAATCGATTGTCGAGGATATTGAACAGGGCTTCTCTAGCGAAATCCGTCGTGGGTCTGACCGGCCACTTTTTGGATGGCATCTGAATACGTCTTCCGCGCCATTGTCCGCCGATCACTCTCATGATCTGTGGCGAGCCACTAAGGTGGCTGTATCCGGTAGTGTCAGTGTGTGTTGGAATCGGAAATCAGGCACGTCTTCGAGCTTAAAGCTATTCACCTCACCCTCTAGCGTAACGAGCCAACTATCAACTGGTTGCATCAACTTATGGCAAGCGATTGTATAATAATGTACATCTTCTTTTTCCGGTACAAAATATATTTTGGTAAAAACCAATTTACCGGCGGATGCACCCAGCACGATGAGTGTTTTGCCTTTGAGGGCATAGAACAATCGGAGTCCTGTATCGGGCAAATCCTTTACGTGATCATGGATCGCGCTCCAGAGAATAGAAATCAAATGTTGCTGACCGGCATTCGCATAATACTCGTGAATGAGGTTGATCGCTCCTAAAGGAAGGTTGTATGCTAAAAGAGAATCGTCGGCGATAGCGTCAGAAATGAGTTTGTCGCCTTTTCTATTCCTCAGGTATCGGCCGGCAATCGCTGACCAGGTATCATCCGCGCCGTAATGCTCCGGCAAACATAGATTCGGGCTATCGACCACCACCACTTCTACTTGATTAAACTGATCAATCAATGCGGGATTGGCATTCAGTGCTGTATCAAAAACCTGGGACAACTCCTCTTCGCTAAAAAGGGCTTCAATGGGATAATTGGCATCCCATGGATCTATGCCTGTATTGGCATTGTCCAACAGCTGTAACCTGACATTGTCGTGCGACAATGAAATAATTAAATCAGGTAAGTTCACAGGATCGGCCATTAAAATCTCAATTCTTGCTTCCGTTAAACAAAAAACAAGCCAACAATGATAGGGAATTTCAGCAATATGGCCGGTAGTCTCTGGTGATTCACGGCAAATATGCCTGAACGCTGAATATGAATTCACTATAGAACACAAATCGTTGGAGCAAACGCCAACAACGGCTCTATTCGATATTCCATAGGCAGAATAGTTTTATTTTTGCTCTATGGAGAAAACGACCATCTGTATTCTGGCTATTGAGTCTTCCTGCGATGATACTTCTGCCGGCGTCATCCGGGATGGGGAGGTCTTGAGTAATATCATCGCCAGTCAGGCGATCCATGCGAAATATGGCGGCATCGTGCCCGAAGTCGCCTCACGGATGCATCAGGAGAATATTGCGATCGTGGTCGATGCGGCACTCAAACAGGCCAATATCTCACTCGATCAACTAAATGCCATTGCCTGTACTACCGGTCCGGGACTCATGGGTTCTTTGACGGTTGGATTGAGTTTTGCGAAAGCTATGGCGCTCAGCCTGAACATTCCATTCATTGCCGTCAATCACATGAAGGCGCACGTGCTGTCTCATTTCATTGATGAACCCAAACCAGCATTTCCATTTCTGTGTCTCACCGTTTCCGGGGGCCATACACAGATTGTTTTGGTCAAAGGCTATGATGATTTTGAAGTGCTGGGGCAAACCTTAGACGATGCAGTTGGAGAAGCATTTGACAAATCCGGAAAACTACTTGGTCTACCCTATCCTGCCGGACCATTGATTGACAAGATGGCTAGGCTTGGAGAGCCTCGTTATAAATTTCCGATCCCACAAATTGAAGGACTTGATTTTAGTTTTAGTGGTGTCAAAACAGCCATTATGTATTTCCTTCGTGATGAAAAGAAAAAGGATATTGACTTTGTTGAAAAAAACATAAACGATATCTGCTCCAGTATTCAGCATACCCTTGTAGATATCCTCAGTCGAAAGATGTATTCCGCAGCTATGCAATTTGACATCCACGAAATTGCCATTGCCGGCGGTGTTGCGGCCAACTCAGGCTTGCGAGAAAAACTCACTGAAATGGGAAAAGAAAACGATTGGAACCTTTACTTTCCAGCGATGCAGTATTGTACAGATAATGCTGGGATGATTGCTATGGCGGGATATCTGCAATATCAGGCTGGGAATTTTTCTGCACTGGATGCAAAGCCATATGTGAGGGGGATGTGATATTAATTCTTTGGCGTGATTCTGCCACAAACCTCTTATCTTTCTATTTGACTATCTATTAAAATGGATAGTAAAAAATTCTTAATCGTCAATCAGTGTTCCTTGTTCTTATATCAAATTGATCACCGAACAAGGCATATATTCCGCTTGAGCGGAATATCGAACAAGGATTAACGAACGCCGATTTTTGAAGTTTAAATTGTAGTCATAAAAAAAAGGCGAAGAGCACATGCTCCTTGCCTTTTCAATTGAATTATTGGTTCAGTTATTAATTCTTATTACTGTTATCCATTTCTTCAAATTCTACATCGGTGACATCATCGTCTTTACTTTCACCATTGCTTTCAGCGGCGCTTTCAGGAGCTCCTCCTTCTTGCTGACCGGCTTCCTGCTGCGCCTGGTAGATATCCTGACTCGCTGCTTGCCATGCTGTATTCAATGCTTCGAGTGCCGGATCTATCTGACTCAACTCTCTGGAGGTATGTGCAGTCTTTAAGGTGGCCAAGGCTGATTCAATAGCTTCCTTTTTGTCTGCAGGAATCTTATCGCCGTATTCTTTGAGTTGCTTTTCCGTTTGGAATACAAGCGCATCGGCGGCATTGATTTTCTCTGCTTGTTCGGCGGCTGTTTTATCGGCATCTGCATTTGCTTCTGCTTCTGCTTTCATTCTGGCCACTTCTTCTTTTGACAATCCGGTACTGGCTTCGATTCGGATGGATTGTTGTTTGCCGGTGCCTTTATCGACCGCGGATACATTCAAGATTCCATTCGCATCGATGTCAAAGACTACTTCTACCTGAGGCGTTCCTCTTGGTGCCGGTGGAATACCGTCCAGGATAAAACGTCCTACGGGTCTGTTGTCTTTGGCCATCTTGCGCTCTCCTTGTAGAATATGAATTTCTACAGAAGGCTGGTTGTCCGAAGCCGTCGAATACACTTTTGATTTCTTGGTAGGAATCGTGCTATTCGACTCGATCACTACATCATAGATTCCACCCATTGTTTCGATACCCATCGACAGTGGTGTCACATCCAACAGCAGAACATCTTGTACATCACCGCTCAGCACACCTCCTTGAATCGCAGCACCAATGGCTACTACTTCATCCGGATTAACCCCTTTGCTTGGCTTCTTTCCAAAAAACTTCTCAACAGCTGCCTGAATCGCCGGGATACGTGTTGATCCACCCACCAGGATGATTTCATCGATATCACCTTTTGCGATACCGGCATCTTTGATGGCTTCTTCACAAGGGCGCAGTGTGCGTTCAATTAGATCTGAACACATCTGCTCAAACTTAGCTCTTGTCAATTTTACATCAAGGTGCTTTGGCACTCCATCTACCGCAGTTACATAAGGCAGAGTAATACTTGTCTCCAAACCGCTTGAAAGCTCCACTTTGGCGCGTTCAGCAGCTTCTTTCAGACGCTGCAAGGCCATTGGATCTTTTCGTAGGTCTATGTTTTCTTGTTTGATGAACTCTGCGGCTAACCAGTCGATGATTTCATGGTCAAAGTCATCTCCTCCAAGGTGTGTATCACCATTAGTTGATTTCACTTCAAACACACCATCTCCTAACTCGAGAATGGAGATATCAAATGTTCCACCACCGAGGTCATAGACAGCGATGGTCATGTCTTTATCTTTCTTGTCCAGACCGTAAGCAAGTGCTGCAGCCGTTGGCTCATTGATGATACGGCTTACTTTCAGACCGGCTATTTCACCGGCTTCTTTCGTTGCCTGACGTTGTGAATCATTGAAGTAAGCAGGTACTGTGACGACTGCTTCTGTCACTTCATGTCCCAGATAATCTTCGGCTACCTTCTTCATTTTCTGAAGGACGATAGCAGATATCTCCTGAGCCGTGTATTGGCGACCATCGATATCTACTTTTACGGTATCGTTGGGTCCGCTGATGACCGGATAAGTAACTCTTCCGGCTTCTTTTGAAATTTCGCTAAAGCGTGCCCCCATAAATCGTTTAATCGAGTATACGGTACGCTTTGCATTGGTGATCGCTTGTCTTTTGGCCGGATCCCCTACTTTTCGCTCGCCATTATCCAAAAAGGCAACAATGGAGGGAGTTGTTCTTCTTCCTTCATCATTGGCGATGACAGTGGGCTCACTTCCCTCAATCACAGCTACGCAGGAATTGGTCGTTCCTAAATCTATTCCTATTATTTTACCCATATTCTTAAGTTGTTTTAAAGTTTTTTAAAGTGGATTTTTCATCCATATACTCTTCTTAATCAAGGCTTGTGCCATCAGGAAAATTCAGGAATTTTATGCCAAAAGAGGAAAATAGCAGTAGAAATTGTCAGCAATCACTACCATTTGACTGACAAATAGGCAGAACTCTTCCAATTGGAATTAGAATAGAAATATTGCTGTGGGTACGTTATTGGAAGTTCAGGTGACCGGTGATACTACCATCTCTAAGGCTATCGAGCGTTTGATCATTAAAGCCATAGCCCATGATATCGGCCACATTACGGGAAGTAAAAATCCCTTTGCCTTCGCTGAGATTGGTGTATTCCGGAAAATCTTGTGTGCTGGTGATCCCTGTATTCGCTAGAGCAACTGTAATATACTCCTCGAGTTCTTGTCCACCGCACCAAATGATAATATCAACCGTTCCGATCAATCGGGTGGCTTGGGGATTATCCTCGATATTGGCATTGATCGAATTATAAAAGTCGCTCCCATCCATTCTGAATTTTGACTCCACTAATCCTTGAGCGACTGTCCATTCAATGGATTGTGGTTCGTAAATATTTCCGGTCTCAGGTGACTTTTCACTGTAGTTAAAACGCATATGAAGATCAAAAATACCTGCATCAGGGATATCATTCCAATCGAAATTAAAGCTTGTATTGGTTTTAAACAATAGGGCTGTACCCACAGAAGGAGCGCGGATCACAGGGGCAGAAAGTATAATTGTTTGGGCCGTGACGGGTGTTTGAATACCATCGCGTACTAAGGAAAACTCATATTTATCGCCCGCTACCAAATCAATCTCATTTGCCTTGATTTTGTAGAGATAATTTGGGGAATTGGCAAAAACACCCGGCTCCAAAGGGTACCCTTCGAGATTACCATCTACTTTCGTGAGTGTATAGGTTTGATTTGACGCAATATGCTTCAGTGTCACAGTGGCCTCATGATAATACAGCGAGTCCGGAACCTGTGCGGTCACAAAGGCGGAAGTATTTGGATCCAGAAAGGCCTTTTGTACTTTTATATAGTGTGCGGTATCACTTTTGGCAACGAATCCCCATACCACAGGAATATTCTTCCAATTGTCGATCACCACCAGGTCATTATTACAGGCAGTGAAGAGAAAACCAGCGATAACGAGCGAAAAAATCCATTTCATGCGGCGAAAATAAGGTTTTATAGTTTCTCCACCTATGAAATACATATAAATGAATAGCAAGGGACAAATCTCTTTCGTATTCGATACTGCTTTTATCTTTGATGCACTTTCTAACCTTTTTTTACCAGACTCAGCACCATGTCAATACATAGTAAAGCAAAACGGATAACGACCCATACCATCCTGGAGATGAAAGCAGCCGGTGAAAAGATAGCCATGCTCACGGGTTATGACTTCTCTATGGCCCGGATTCTGGATGATGCCGGGATAGATATTATCCTGGTAGGCGATAGTGCCTCCAATGTCATGGCGGGTCATGAAACCACCTTGCCGATCACCCTTGATCAAATGATCTATCATGCCTCTTCCGTTGTCAGAGCCGTTTCAAAAGCATTGGTCGTTGTAGATCTTCCGTTTGGCAGTTATCAGGGCAATAGCAAACTAGCGCTAGAATCCGCTGTACGCATCATGAAAGAATCAGGGGCGCATGCCGTAAAGATGGAGGGAGGAAAAGAAATAGGCGAATCGATCACCAGGATTCTTTCTGCCGGTGTTCCTGTCATGGGGCATTTGGGCCTTACGCCACAATCCATTTATAAGTTTGGAACCTACGTGGTACGCGCCAAAGAGGACGAGGAGGCTGAAACACTTAAAAATGATTCCTTGCTTTTGCAGGAACTGGGTTGCTTTTCACTAGTTCTTGAAAAAATACCTGCTGCATTAGCCACAGAGGTGAGTCAGTCATTATCCATCCCAACGATTGGTATAGGGGCCGGCAACGGCACTGATGGGCAAGTTTTGGTGATTCACGATATGATCGGCTTGACGCATGATTTTCATCCTCGTTTTCTTAGACGCTACTTGAACATGTATGATGCCATGCATAAAGCGATCGGTGACTATGTTCAGGATGTTCGGTCCGGAGATTTTCCAAATGATAAGGAACAATATTAAAATCACCTGCGTTCTACACCCTTAAAAGCACTACTTTGTTAAAACGAATACTTCTCCTCATTGGTTTGATTCTGTTGTCAGTTGGCGGATATTATGCCTACATGCTCTACGAGCGATCCTTTTCAACCATCACCAATGCGACACCGGAAACACCCGTTTTATTGATCCACACCGGTGCGACGCTGGATGATGTGATTGATAGTCTGGTGGCTAACAACCTTATCCATTCACCTGAAAAATTGCGATGGACTGCCGGGATGATGAATTATGGAGACAGTACGGTAAGGCATGGTCGTTATATCATCACCCATCCATCAAACAGTAAAGCGCTCATCTCTCTATTGAGGTCGGGGAAGCAAACGCCTTTGAATGTAACTATTCAAAATGTCAGAACCATCGAGCAGTTGTGTGGCCGGGTAGCTGCAAAATTCCAAATGGATTCCATTACATTAATGAACTACATGGATACAAGATTTGATTCTGTGGCAGGCACCGTTCCAGAGACAAGATTGACTCGTTTCATTCCTAATACATATGAGTTCTATTGGACCGTTACGCCTCATGACTTTTGCAAACGTATGCTTAAGGAATATGATCGATTTTGGACTGCAGACAAATTAGCCAAGGCAGCGGCGGTTGGCTTATCGCCGGAGGAAGTTTACACCCTTGCTTCGATCATAGAAAAAGAAACTAACTACAATCCTGAAAAAGAAAGAATGGCAGGCGTCTATCTGAATCGAATAGAACAAGGCATCCCCTTACAAGCGGATCCTACGGTGGTCTTTGCTACAGGAAATTTTGAACTCAGAAGAGTCCTCTTAGGACATCTGGCGATTGATTCACCCTACAATACGTATAAGCATCTGGGATTGCCTCCCGGACCGATCTTCATGCCTGGTGTGGCTTCTATCAATGCTGTATTGAACAAGGAAGATCACGAATACATCTTTTTCTGTGCGAAACCACTTGATGAAGGATCAGGCCATGCTTTTGCCGTAACACTTTCAGCACATAATGTAAATGCCAGAACGTATCAACGCTGGCTCGATCAACAAGGAATCAAATAATCTACCAGTTGGGTTCCAGGTTAAATTCAACTCTTCTGTTCAGTGTTCTGCCTGAGTACGTGCTGTTATCAGCAATGGGTCTGCTTGATCCAAATCCCTGGAAGGACAAACGCTCATCAGGAATCCCTTTGTTCATCAAATAATCATGACACGCTTTGGCTCTTGCTGCAGAAAGCTTCTTGTTGACATCATCAGAGCCGGTATTATCGGTGTGTCCATCGATACTTAATTTATAATCCGGATACTTTTTCATGATGTTGGCGATCTGATTAAGCACACCATAGCTGTCGTTGACGAGTGTCGCTTTTCCAAGTTGAAACTGTACTGCTTTCATGGCGAAGGTGAGTACTTCACGGTCTGCTTTATCAATGATTGGGCATCCACCATTGGAGATTGGCCCATAAGTCAGTGGACATTTGTCCTCACGATCTTCCAATCCATCGCCATCCGTATCCGGACATCCGTTGAATAGTGCAATTCCTGCAATAGAAGGACATTCATCTATACGATCTTCAATGCCATCGCCATCCGTATCCGGACATCCGTTGAATTCTTTTAAGCCTTGTAAGGTTGGGCATTCATCTTCACCATCCGGTACGCCATCAGCATCTGAATCAGGGCAACCATTAAACTCAAGTAGTCCGGCTACCGTCGGACAGTCATCACGGCTATCCTGTATGCCATCGCCATCTGTATCCGGACATCCATAAAATACGGCAAGGCCTGCAACGGTTGGACATTCATCATCGACATCCAAAATACCATCTCCATCCATATCCTTCTTATCGATCCTTACCACCGGAATAATTTTAACTGTGTCCACTTCCGCTCTTCCAAAGAAATACTTGAATCCAACACCATAATTGAAGTTGTCATTATTGGTGGCACTACTCCATCGGTATTCTGCCTGGATATTGAAATGTGCATTTTTAGCAATTTTAATATCAACACCAATCCCAGCGGGTACTTGGGCATTGATACTGTCTCTTCCTTGTTGAACGACGCCCGCTCCGGCGAGAAAATAAGGTTTAAAATTAGTTGGGTTCGACAACGGATAGAAGTGCATTTGTGCATCCAAGCCCATAATAGCTGTATTTTTCAAATCTCCGATTTTACTCCCCATCCCGACTTTCACAGGTATATTCAAGGTGAATTTTTTGGATAAAGTCATGAGATACGCGAACTCATAGCCATCTGTATATGCCTTAAAATTACCAAAATCACCTCCATTAAGTGTCTGATAATCAATAAATAGTCTCTTAAAACTCACTCCGTTTGGAATATGTTGAGCAGACAAACTGAGACTCATGCCGAGTAACAGACCGATACCTAAAAACTTGTATTGAAGAGACAGTTTCATAACAGATTAATTAATTAACAAGGCTAAAGATATAATGATATTTTAATATATGAAGCCAGAAATCTTAAAAGAGGAGGAAGTCAACCGTGGAATGCACGGAAAAGATACAGAATAAAGTCATGACAAAGTTTCAAAGAAGCCTGTACTCAGGTTTTTTCGCACATTATCCCAGGCAAAACAACGGCCATTCATCGCCACATAGACGCCATGGGGCAAGGCCTGGACAAAAGCAAGTGCATTGCCCAGATTAAAGAAACCATCAGAGGAAGTGCCAAAAGCATAGGGGATCATAGCGCCTGTCAAGACAATGGTTTTGTCAATCTTCTCTTTAGCCAGCGCAGTGGCTGTCTCCACCATCCGATCGGTCCCGTGGGTTATGAGAATCTTGTCCGAATCAGATCGCTTGCAATTGTGGATCACAATGCCTCTGTCCGCTTCTGTCATTTCGAGGGAGTCAATCATCATCAGGGTTTTGACATCTATATCCAAAGACGATCTGCCGCGATCAAACATCTCGGGCAAGTGCGTATTCTCAAAGGACAATTCTCCTGTGATAAAATTGTATTGCTTATCAAATGTTCCGCCTGTTACAAAAACTTGAATCATCCTCTAAAGGTATAAGATTCGTGCAGAATCCAACGAACAAAACAACTAGTTTAATTAGTCTCGTAATGGAATTAAAAAAGGGTGAAGCATCCGTCTAAGATGCTTCACCCTTTGTAATCCTTCACCCAATAAAGGGCCGACAATTTCTTACAACTTAAACAATGAAGAATCTACTTCACCATTGACGATTATAACTGATGTTTTCATAATAATCGGAGCCGGCATTGGACCACTCATCGTTACGGTGTGTGGTATTGAAACGCCATCCACCACTTTGTAGTCAGCATAATCCAACGTAGTGGTAGCTGCTTCCTCACCTACGCCTGACACCTGAATTTCCTTCACCTTAAGGTAGGTGGTTTTATCATAGAATTCAGTTTTCTTGGTGCCAGAAGGCATTGTCACACTCATCTTATAACAAGACACACCATTTACCTCTTCCATTCCGGTCACCTCGGCCATATATCCTTCCGCACCATAGCTTCTTTCGGGAAACAACATGGATTGTTCTTTCATAGATAGAAGGTCATCTCCTTCAATATTTAATGGATCCTGACCCATCTGATCAACTCTGGCTTTTTCACCATCATACTTTTGCGTCATAATATTCATTCCGGGCGCTGTCATATTCATATAAAGCTTACCCTCACTTCTTACCTCTCTGGCAGAAAGCTGCATGCCCATCATGTCGAAAGAAGAAGTTTGATCTATTGATTTCACCCCATTGACTTTATCTTTTCCACCAATCGCCATTAGGTATTTATCGACCAACTGCGCTGCTGTGATATCTACCGGTGTTCCTGACTCATCTTTGCGTGGATTAGCATAGATGTCATAGAGTTGAATCTTTCCGTCCTCTAAATCAAAAGGAACAAGTGTTTCCATCACCGCATCTTTATTACCGACAACGATGATTCTTGCATTCGCCGGGGTTATATACTTCTTCGCTACGCGTGAGACATCTTCAATCGTCACGGCATCCAATCGCTGCAAATAACTTTCATAATAATCTGCCGGCAAATTGTACATATTTATATTTAAGGCAAATCTTGCCACTGTCTGTGGGCTTTCTAATGATCGAGCAAATCCACCTGCAATAAAACTCTTGGCTAAACCAAGTTCCTTCTGCGTGACCGGTTGATCTTTCATCTTGTTCAACTCCATTAAGAATTGTATGACGGCACTATCAGACACTTCATTTCGAACACTTGCATTGGCAGAAAAAGATCCTACCAATTCGTCTGAATCAAGTGATGAATAAGCACCGTAGGTATAGGCTTTGTCTTCTCGCAGGTTCATGAAAAGTCGTCCTGAAAATCCGCTACCCAGAATGGTATTCATGACGACCGCAGGTAATACATCGTTGGTCCCCGGCTTCAGATCTACAGCATATGTAATATTTATCAATGACTGAACAGCCCCAGCTTTATCAACAAATGCAACAGCTGTCTTATCTACTCCTTTTGGATAATCGTATGTGTACTTTGGTGTATTTCCGGCAGCCCATTTTCCAAAATATTTCTCAGCTTTTGCTTTTGCATCATCCGGAGAAATATCACCGACTATAATCAAGTAAGCATCGCCAGGTTTGAAATAGGTATTGTAGTAGGCTTTACAATCTTCCAAATTAATGCTGGAGACTGTACTTTCATTGGTGATCTCACCATATGGGTGATCTTTTCCGTAAGTAAGTGCACTTGACACATTCGAGGAGATTGCATTTGGATCATCTTTAGATGTTTGCAATCCTGAAAGTGTTTGCGTTTTGATTTTATCAAATTCTTCCTGTGGGAATGCAGGTTGTAGGATCACTTCAGAGAAAAGCCCAAGTATTTTATCTGTGTGCTTTGTTAGGGAAGATGCAAAACCACCTTTCGCATTGGTCGAAAGATTTGCACCGATAAAGTCAATTTCTTCATCGATTTCGGCTTTAGATTTCTTTGTTGTTCCAGTCGCCAGCAGGGATCCTGCCATGCTAGACAAGCCTGACTTTTCTTTTTCTAACATCTCATCGCGATCGATGGTCAATTGATAAGAAATCTGAGGTAACTTATGATTTTCAACAACGATTACTTTCAGTCCGTTATCAAGTGTAAATTCATGTGACTTGCCAATCTTCACCGGTCGTGCTTCGCCGGCTTTTGGGGCCATGGAACGGAAATCACCGGATGTGGCTGTTTCCTTTGCCACTTTTGGCGAGCAGGCTATCATTCCTGCAATGGCGATGATTAATAATCCTTTTATATAATTCATTTTTATGCTATTTTTAATTTGGCGATGAATGGAGTTTCTTACGATTTATTTTCCAATGACTTTGGAAGGTAATGAAGTACGACCCGATTGTTTTTAACAAGGTATTTCTTTGCTGCTGCTTGAATATCTTCACGCGTTACAGCAAGATATCTGTCAATCTCATTATTAATTAAATCGGTATCTCCAAAAAACATATAATAGGTAGCCAGACTTTCTGCAATTCCGGCTACTCGGCTGTTGCTTGTGACAAACTCAGACTCAATTTGATTTCTAAGTTTTTGGAATTCATTCTCGCTGATCAGTTCCTCCTGGACGCGATTGACTTCGTTATCAATGGCCACTTCCAGATCAAGCACATCAACACCCATATTTGTAATCCCAAATACCAATGACACACCCGGATCTTCCAGGGCTAATGGGAAATTTCCAACAAAAAGTGCCTTTTGCTGCTCATCGACTAAGGCTCTATACAATCTTGAACTTTCTCCGGAAGAAAGGATTCTAGAGACCATATCTACGGCATAATAATCCTTGGTGCCTTGTGCAGGAATTCTGTAACCTTGTATGACCGCGGGCAACTGAATATTGTCGTAAATCGTGTCTCTGACTTCACCTCCCAGATCAGGTTCTACCACTCTTGGGCGATAGACAGGCTTAGCTGATTTCGGAATACCTCCGAAATATTCTTCAATAAATTTCTTTGCCTCATGAAAATCTATATCCCCGGCAATGGATAATACTGCATTATTAGGCACATAGAAATCAGTGTAAAAATTCTTATAGTCTGCTTCTTCTGCTGCTTCAAGGTGAGCCATCGATCCGATGATGGGCCACTTATAAGGATGGACTGAGTAGCATCGTTCAAATGTTTCCTCAAGAATAGAACCATACGGTTGATTGTCGATCCGTTGGCGGCGCTCTTCCTTAACGACTTCACGCTGGGTTTCAATTCCTTTTTGATCTACACGAGCATGCAACATACGCTCTGATTCTAACCATAGTCCAAGCGCTAGTTGATTACTAGGCAGTATTTCATAATAATAAGTGCGATCAAAACTTGTATTTGCGTTGAGTGTCCCTCCTGCATTTTGAACATAGCCATCAAATTCACCTCGTTCAATATTATCGCTTCCTTCAAACATCAGGTGTTCAAAAAAGTGTGCGAATCCGGTTTTATCAGGATTCTCATTTTTTGACCCTACATGATACATAACCGAAACGGCCACGATAGGCGTTGATTTATCTTGATGCAAGATGACATGCAAACCATTATCAAGCGTGTATTGCTCGTAGGCAATTTTGTTCATCTGCCCAAACAAGGATGAAACAGTGACCAGGGCGACGATCACGGTTGAAAAAAAGTATCGCATATTTATTGTGGTTTAAATTATTTTGGCAAAATTAACAAGTGAATTAGGGGTTGAATAGCTCTTCTGGATTTAATCTACAAAAGCGAGCTAAAAATTGACAAATCAGGCAGAAAACGATGTTCCGCAACCGCAGGTCTCGTCTGCATTAGGGTTATTGAAAATAAATCCTCGATTATTTAATCCTTCCAGCCAGTCTACCTCCATCCCGAGCAGATACATACCATGAGCTTTATCCATCAAAATCCGGATACCCTCGAAGTCGTACGCTGTGTCGTGCTCTTTTGGCTCATCAAAGCCCAATAAATAGGAAAATCCCGAGCAACCACCTCCTTTGACACCTATGCGCAAGCCGTAATGCTCCGGAACTGACTGTTCTTCACGAATCCGATGAAGGTGTTTTTTGGCTCCCTCAGTAAGTGTGATTGGAGAGGATATGGTGGTTTCTGCCATGAAATTCAGATTAAATTGGGTGCAAAGATAATTAACCTCTTGATTTTATAGCTTTTAACACAACAAATGATCAAGATGTTCAATAGAAATGAGGGGGAATGTAATCCGGACTACACCATGCGCTTATACCTTGTCTACCATTTGGCCGCTTTGGTAAATCTGCCTTTACCGGAGACAAAATTTCAGGGACACTAAACATTTCCGACAAATTGCCCCTCCCTTTACTATTTTTGTGAAATGACCTGGCAATTAATATTAGGATTGACGATCCCATCTATCGTCGTTTTGTTGGCTGTATTTCTGATGTTCAGACAGTACTTCCGGCATCAAACTCAAATTAAACTACTTACCCTTAAGCAAAAAAAAACGCAGATAACCCTGCCCTTGCGATTGCAGGCGTTTGAGCGACTGACACTTCTATGTGAGCGTCTCGACCTGCCTGAACTTGTCCTCAGGCTAAAAACGCAAGGGGCCAATGCGGGTGCATTACGTTCTGCGCTTCTTCTCGCTGTACAACAGGAATATGAGCACAATCTGACGCAACAATTATATGTATCCACCGAATTGTGGCAAATACTCATCCAGGCCAAAAGCAAGACCATGGATCTCATCACCATCGCATCTGATGGAATAGATCCGAAAGCCGGTGCCGATGAATACGCCACTAAATTGATCACGATGGCTTATGAAGAAGAGGCACTTCCCTCTCATATTGCAAAAAGGGCCATCAAAACTGAATCGTCGCTATGGCTCTAAAACCAACAGCCCTTTGCACATTGTTGATTTGCAGCTTCCTATATGCCTGTACGCCGATGCAGCATGTCGCGAAGACAGAAGTGCGCTATGAAACTGTCCAATCAGAGCAGAATAACACAGGCGATGCATCCATCAATGCCCTTATCGCACCCTATAAGGTCCAAATCGATGCCGAGATGAATGAGGTGATCGGTACGGTTGCTAAAGAAATGACAAAAAGGAAACCTGAATCAGCATTGGGTAATTTTTTTGTGGATGCCATGATGTGGGGCGCCCTAAAAGAAGATCCGGAGGTTGCCTTTGCGATCGCTAACTATGGCGGCCTTCGTGTGCCCTATCTTGCAGCGGGTCCGCTGACACGAGGTCAGATTTTTGAACTTAGTCCTTTCGATAATTTAATTGTGATCGTTCATATGCCGGGAGCACTCGTTGACTCCCTGATGCACAATGTAGCAGAAACAGGTGGATGGCCTGTCAGCAATGAGGTAAGAATGCAAATCAATGATGGTGGACTCGTAGGCTATACCATCAAAGGAGAAATGATTGTGCCGACGGCTATATATAAGGTAGCCATGCCGGACTATCTCGCCAATGGCGGCGATGGATTTGATGAACTTATTCCATTGGACCGAACACAATCCGGAAAACTTGTTCGCGATTTAATCATAGAGCATGTTATCTCACAAACTGCAGCAGGGCATAAAATCGATGTCGGCATAAATGGCAGAATTGTAAATGTTAATTAAATAAAAGGTATGTGGTCAAGAAGAAGTTTTCTCAATAAAACGGCAGGCGCTGGTGCTGCGCTCATGATACCCGGTTGGGCAAATGCCTCAAAGCTTATCTCTGAAGAACTAACTCATCTCGTCATTCTGCATACGAATGATGTACACAGCCGAATAGAACCCTTTCCTGAAGATGGATCCCGTAATGCAGGCCTTGGGGGTGCAGCCATCAGAGCACAAATGATCAACCAAATCCGAAGTGAACACGAACATGTCCTGCTGCTTGATTCAGGGGATATCTTTCAGGGGACACCCTATTTTAATTTCTTCCTTGGCGAACTTGAATTCAAGTTGATGTCGGCGATGGGCTATGATGCAGCTACGATTGGCAATCATGATTTTGATGCCGGACTTAGTAATCTTGAAAAACAGGTTCGTGAACATGCCAACTTTCCAATGGTCATATCAAACTATGATTTCAGTGATACAGTAATGCATGACAGATTCCTCAAAAGAAAAATTATTCAAAAAGGAGATATACGCATTGGCATAACGGGTGTGGGTATTGAACTTGATGGGCTGGTTCCGCAATCGCTCTATGAGCAAACACAATATCTTGATCCAATCGCCCATGCGACAGAGCAAGCGAATATTTTAAAACATGATGAAAAATGTGACCTTGTCATTTGTCTTTCACATCTAGGCTATAAATACAACTCTGAAAAAGCAGATGATCATAAACTGGCACAAAACAGCAAATCCATAGACATTATACTTGGCGGTCATACGCACACATTTATGAGCGAGCCGGACTACCTGAGAAATAAAGAAGGAAAGAATGTCATCGTTCATCAGGTTGGCTGGGGTGGCCTCCGATTGGGGAAAATTGAAATCTCTTTTGAGAAAAACAAGCCTGGAAAGTGTGTATCCTGTGAGGGTCTGTGGGTTAAAGAAAGTTGATTGGAACAGTATCTTTCTAATTAAAATGTGTTGTTCAATTGATAGTCAATGATTTACTAAAATGCAATAAAAAAATATATAAAGTATTGCAGAGTAGTAGATTATAACTATATTTAAGTTAATTAAGAAAAATGGAGGCAGGAGGCAAGTTCCACCGATATTTTTTTGATCTTTGTCGACCGCTGAACATCGGCGTAATCTGAAATAAATCATGAACTCTAAAACCAATCCATCATATCTCCGACTCCGGAACCAACCGTATGGGATGGAATTTAGATTCTTTCAATAACATCCTAGAGCGTAAAAAATAATGGTGCAGGACTGCAATGCAGTATGGAATGGGTGTCTAAGCGTAATACGTGAAGAGATCAGTGAACAAAGTTTCAAAACGTGGTTTGAACCTATTCGACCTATACGCTTACAAGAAAACACACTCACACTGCAAGTCCCAAATCGGTTTTTCTTTGAGTGGTTAGAGGAGCATTATATTCCGGTTTTGCGCAAATCCATTCGTCAGACTTTAGGCCCTAAGGCTAATCTGGAGTACAATTACACGAAGGAAGATCCCTGGCAGAAAAATGGCAAGCGCAAGCAACCCTTGAATGTCAATCCAAATACAAAATCAGACGTTGAGAAAGATATCCGCAATCCATTTGTGATCCCCGGTATCAAAAGATTAAAAATAGATCCTCAACTCAACACCACGTATACTTTTGAAAATCTCATCGTAGGTGATTGTAATAAGTTGGCATGCTCTGCCGCTGAAGCCATCGCCAACAATCCGGGTGGAACGGCCTTCAATCCCTTATTTCTTTTTGGTGATGTTGGTCTCGGAAAAACCCACCTTGCGCAAGCAATTGGCAATTCGGTCATCAAACAACGAGAAGACAAAACAGTCCTCTACGTCAGCTCAGAAAAATTTACCAATCAGATCATTGAAGCCATTAAAAATAATGCGGTCAGTGATTTTACCAATTTCTACCAACTGGTCAATGTTTTGATCATTGACGATATTCAGTTTCTCGCCGGCAAGCAGAAGACACAGGAGATATTCTTTCACATCTTCAATCAACTGCATCAAAGTGGCAACCAGATTGTATTAACCTCTGATCGTCCACCGAAAGATCTGCAAGGCATGGAAGAAAGGCTCATCAGTAGGTTTAAATGGGGATTATCTGCAGACTTGCAGGCCCCTGATTATGAAACGATGATGGCGATCTTGGAATATAAATCCAATCTGGCCGGTATCACCTTTTCACCGGAAGTCAAACACTATATCTGTGATAATATCCGTCACAACATTCGTGAACTGGAAGGCGTGATCGTCAATCTGATTGCACATGCTTCTCTAACACAAAAAGAGATTGATCTGGAGCTCGCTCAAAAAGTGATTTACAATGTCGTCATCAATACCGGCAATGTGATCACCATGGACCACATCAAAAAATGTGTTGCAGATCACTATGAAGTTCCGATTGACAAACTCAAATCACAAACACGAAAAAGGAATGTGGTTTTAGCGAGACAGCTCTCCATGTATTTTGCCAAGAATATTACGAATCACTCTTTAAAGGCGATTGGTGATAGTTTTGGTGGACGTGATCACAGCACAGTGATCTACAGCGTCCGTGCCGTCAATGATATGATCGATACCAATGCGGAATTCAAGCGCACCGTTAAGGATATTGAAAAGAAGCTGCGGCAGCCGGTGGGTTAGGAGCGAAGAGCATATCGTAGCGCAGCGTAGATCACGTCCGCTAGGCGTGAGAGCTTAGGGCTTTTTTATCAATTCTTCATAGACCAAAATCACTCTAACGAAAAGTCCTTTCAATTTTAGGAATCTTAATCTCCAGAGGCCGTTGTTGGCGTTTGCTCCAACGACATCATTGATCCGGAAAAATTCTGCTTTGTGTTCTTTGCTCCCGATCAATCGGGATTGCGAGAATAAATTCCAATACATCAGAAGTCCTTCAGCCTTATCCGCCTCCCAATACATCGGTAACATGTCCACCCAAAAGATCACAAATGTCTCAAAGTCTCAGGTCTACAGATGAAGGACTGCGCCTTCACTGTGGGTCTCAGGTCTACAGATGAAGGACTGCGCCTTCACTGCTGGTCTCAGGTCTACAGATGAAGGACTGCGCCTTCACTGTGGGT
>JBBKXT010000196.1:0-3024 GCA_037969625.1 Saprospiraceae bacterium | reverse complement strand
GACCTGGAGGGTATCGCCTGCCATCAAGGCTTCGATTTGAGGTTGTTTGGACGCAAAATGACTTAAGTACACATCCTCATGCGTGAGCATATAGGACAGCTCATCAGGTCGTTGGTATGCGGTATGATCAATGGTATAATTGGCATCCCCTGAAATAGATTTTAAAAAGTTTCCATTCGTCAGGATGGTTAGTTTGTGCTTAGCACGTGTCATGGCCACGTATAGCGCGCGCTTAGCTTCATCATTTGCCGGTGGGCGGTTGATCGTGATATATACATTGTCAAATTCCCTTCCTTTTGATTTGTGATAGGTGGATATCAATATCGTCCCGGATTGTTCATAAGCGAAATCCTCCAGCCTCGATTCCCGTAGAAATGCCATTAGATCGGATACATACATCCTGTTTTTATTGGCATGTTCAAAATCTTTCCACAGCCGTTGTAGCATCGGCCACCACAGGCTTCGCTGATATTGATGCTTGCAATTTTTCATAGCATCATTCCACCTGGTTTTTGAGATGGTGAACTCGATATTGTCCCTGAACATATCCGCAAAGGCACGCACTTCCACCATATTCATAAGACTAAATCCTTCATTGGACTGAATGAGACGGGAAGGGATGTGATGATGTTGCAGGATACTGTTTATTTCTGCAGCTTCCTGATTGGATGGACACAGTACACCCGTAGTGCCGATCAATTCCGTTTTAGAGACCAATTCGGCAACCGCTACCGTCAAATGACCGTCGTTGCATTCAATGATATTGACCTCACCATCTTTGTCCGATAGAGATACAATAGGCATGGTCTTCAATCGCCTTCGTATAGTAGACACAAAACGATTGGTAAATTGGACAAGCGGTGCATCACTCCTGAAGTTTTCCAACAATTCGTATCGTGTGGTCTGATATTGCCTCATAAATCCCTGCAAATATTTCGAACTCGAATCGCGGAATTCAAATATATTCTGATCATCATCACCTACCAGGATCAATCGCATTTCTTCATTTTGACTTGCTAATAATTCGACGAGTTCATACTCATCCAGATTCATGTCCTGAGCTTCATCAATGAGCAAGAGTAATTTGCTGATACGGTTTTTCTCGACCTTTTCGGTCTTTATACTATTGATGGTATTTCGTATGATATTTTCGGATTCCCGTAGATCGCCAATCTGCCCAAGTAAGTCAAAACAATACGCATGAAATGTTTTTATCGCAATAAATGCCGCTGCATTACCAATCAAGCCGTACAAGCGCGTTTTAAATTCTGTCACCGCGGATCTGGAAAAGGTCAGCATCAAGATCTGCTCATGCTTTAGGTTTTCAATTAGAGACGACGCTGCAAGTTTGTGCACCAGCACTTTGGTCTTTCCACTACCCGGACCAGCCAGTACAGCAGTATACTTTGAGGTGTCCTTTACGATACTTAATTGTTGGGGAGACAGTGTGCCAAAGAGCTCATTGAACTTTCGATTCGTAATCGGTCTTTTGAGAACCTCTTGTTGCCCCGGAAAATATTTCTTTATAAATGATGGATAGTTTAGTCTAAAATAATCTTCTACAAATTGCAATGCACCTTCATAGTCTTTAATCATCTTGCGGGCGTATTCCCCCACGATATGTACTTGCTGAATCTTGTTTTCATAAAACCGTTCCAGATCCTGATAGTCTTCGGCCTTGTATTGAATCTTATTGTTCTGTTCGACCCGCTCTACCATGAGTCGCTGGTAGATCACCAGAAAGCCACCCTCTATCGTTAAGGCATCAATCTTAGTCAGATAGAAAATGGCATCTTCGACCATGTCCTGAGACATATGCTGAAATTGAAGATCTCCGGATTGCACAAGCGCATCCTTCATTTCTGTGACCGAAAACTCAACCAGTACCTGATCATGTATAGAGTCAATCAAAAGCGCTTTTTCCACCAGGAGTTTTCCAATAAATGGCGCTATGGCCAATAATTCATCTAACTTTTTCCGGAGAGAATCGATCGGTTCCAGCGGTTCAATGCTCAGCACATTCTTTTCCACATCCCGGTAGTAAAGCTTGATCCAATGCTTAATACCAAGAAAATGAATGGCGATTCTTATTTGCCTTACGGTGATTTCAATCCCGGACTCTTTTATTAAGTCTTCGCGAAATTCCTTAAGCCGAATAGTGTTATGCCCCTTTTCTATGCTATCTAATAGATGCCTCAGGATAGCATGATATTCTTTGATTCTGTTCAGTAGCTTGCCTTCAGGATTTGTTTTGCTGACGAATGCATTGAGATCCATGGCATCCGCTAATAATTTTTCCTGTCGCAACAAAGTGATGATCCGAATGACATCCTGCAGAGGGATTCCGAGTTTATCGGCTAAGTATTCTACACGTGCTTCCCCATCATCATCTTTTATCAGCGATGTTCGTTTGCTGGAGATAAGGCTTTTTACGATGCGGGTAGCCTGGGCCTTTTCGGGCTCCGTTAGTGCTCCTGATGCCTTGATCCTATCAATAGCCGCTTGTGCCGTTTTGAACTGGAGACTATCAGCAAAGACTCGTGACTGATTGTTTTTGCGTTTAATGTATCCTGCCTCCTCAAGTGCTGCAATGGCTGTTTTGACACGAGTCTCGATCTCTCTGACCGATTCATCCCAACCTGCCTGACGTGCGATCTCCAAAGCTGATTTTGAAATCGTTTGTCTAAATCTGGTCAGGTCTTTAATCGCTTTCCATATCTGTCCAATTTCCTTTTGTGTAAGCCTTGTGTTGTTTTGTAAAATGAAATGTTTGTTGAGATCCTCTTCATCAAATAGAATGTAACAGTTTGCCTCAAGCTTTTCGTTCCTTCCTGCCCGCCCGGCTTCCTGCACGTAGTTTTCCAGTGAATCACTGATGTCATAATGTATGACCGTCTGGATATCTTTTTTGTCTACGCCCATACCAAAAGCAGTCGTAGCCACCATGATGCTGACTTCGCCGGAGAGAAAGGCATCCTGGTTTTGTGTTTTGATGTTTGAATCTAACTGACCATGATATGGTCG
>JBBKXT010000195.1:0-4202 GCA_037969625.1 Saprospiraceae bacterium | reverse complement strand
ATATTATAATGGTAACAGTGGTAGATTTCGATGGATGCGAATCTACGACTCAATTCATATTAAGTAGTTTGACTAAAGAAGTCCCGGATGGAATAAAAATATATCCCAATCCTGCTTCGTCAGAAATCTATATTGATTTAACAAAAAGTAACAATCAAATAGAGAACTTGCGAATAGTTTCGATTCATGGCCAGGTACTAAATCAATCTCGAAAAACTGATCATATAAATATATCTGGACTAAGTGAAGGTGTATATATACTGCAAATCGAATTGGCTGGTGGAGAAATAATAAGTAAAAAAGTTTTGATTTTGAGGTAGAGAAGACCAATAAAACATAACACAATAACTGCATAGAACACACGTTTGGCTCAATGGCTGGTTCAGTGGTTAATTGAACATTCTACCTCGTATCAAAATTTGTGCGGGGTTGACAGTTTTGAGCTTCGAAATCAGCCACTGCGCCAATCGTGGGAACGTTATTGGTGATGCTCATCTCAGACTCCGTATCGCTCCAAAATTTTTCTTCCTGCATATTGTTACCTAATTAGCTAACTTTGTAGAGTGCTAGAAAAGCTTCCCAGGGAAATCTATTATTACAGGGACTATTATCTGAAGTTCTTTCGTAAGCTGAGTCCAGAAGTTCAGAAAAAGATCAACTGGACGCTTGAGCTGCTTCTGCAGCTGGATAGGGTTCCAAAGAAGTTTTTCAAACACATCGCAGGAACTGATGGCTTGTATGAAATCAGGATTGAATATAGTTCAAACCATTACCGGATTTTGTGCTTTTTTGATGATGGCAACCTCATTATACTTGTCAATAGCTTTCATAAGCAAACCATGAAAATTCCAATGCGAGAATTGAAACTTGCAGGAAAACTAAAAAAACAATACTTCGATGAAAAAAACAAGTAAGAATCTGACCTCATTCAAGGATCACCTTGACCAGCAGTATGGCAAACGCGGAACAGTAAAGCGTGAAAAATATGAAGAAGGGTTTGAAGCATTTAAATTAGGTGTGATGATCCAACAACTTCGTAAGGACCACGGAATGACACAGGAGCAACTGGCTGATAAGTGCGGAACGACCAAGACGTATATCTCCAGGATTGAGAATAATGCCAGCGATATCCGGTTGTCAACACTGATGAGGATCATAAGTGAAGGATTTGGGGGACATTTAAGATTAAGTGTAGACGTCAGAGCTTAACCTCGCACCCCTATTATATCGGCTTCACATCATGGCGGATATCCCTTTCAGGATATTTTATTCTTGGAAAAAGATTTCACTATCTTAAGGTTGTAAACCTGGAACGCCACGGCGTGAACCCAGGGTCGTTAGCGGTAATGGTGCGTCCGTGCCACTATCAATCTTACATGTTAGCATCAGATGACAAAACACTAACCTTTGGCACAATCAATAAACGTGTTTTCCTTAAATGACGTAGTTGATTAAAATAAATTGCTGTTAAAGCTTAGAAAAGAATCTTATCTTTACTTACGATTTATTTAATAAAAATATTCGAATAATGAAAAATAATCTTTCTCTATACATATATGGTGTAATTATAATGGGCGAGGGTGTTTTGCTCATTCTTTCTAAAGATAGCACTTTGCAAACATTAAAATTCCCTTTGGGAATTGGTCTAATAATTGGGTCAATTCTTGCCTTTTTTACTGCTTTTTCAAGACAAAGGAGACAAGTTCAGTTTGCCTACCACGAAATGCATGCGTTAACAATGTTGGTATATGGTTTGTCTGTCATCTTTTTCTGTAAAACCCTAGAAATGCTGACAACTATGACAGCCTTTCTATTAATGTTTTACGCGTTTTCAGAAATTATCTTTTGCAATTGGCTTTTCAACTTAGGGCAAAAAATGTTATATAAAATTCTAATTATTCGATTGTTGTTGGGATTATTAATCGGCATTGGAACAGTTATATCGTTATTTCATCCATTTGTAAAAATTGAATGGACAATGTCGGGCTTCGGAGTACTCTTTATTTTAATTGGTATAAACATTATACTCTATGTCCCAATAATCAAAAGCAAGGAAGTGAATGAAGTGCAAGCCAATACTAAATAATAGACTTATTGCAACCATTATCATCTGATCATTTATTGCATTCCAAGTCTATGTCTGAAAGCAACTCTTTGACCAAAAGAACCATTGCCGCTAACAGCGGGTTTAAAAAAATGGCGTGTGAAGTGTAAATATAAACAGTAATGCTTTTAATAAACAATTTACGGGCAGACTGTTTTGTGCTCCTAATTCCGCCACTTCTTAAACCCGCAAACCGTGTGTGACTTGAATCTACTTTTAAAGAAACAATAAAGGTAGAATGCTCTTTTACTGATGGAAGAAAGGAATAAGAAGTTATTCCGATGGCCTTCCGGTGACGTCCTTCCGGGGAAGTTACCAAAACACCACATGCTGCTGTCTTCGGAAACGAGACGGTGGTGAGCGATGTGGAAAAGTATAGACTAGGATCTGTACAGTTAAGATTGGCATGAGCTGAACGAAAGTAAACCAATGATGAAGCCCCGAAAGGGCAAAACGATGGAGAAAAGCAGATGGTTACGTTTGCATCTGCGACAAAATACAGCCGATACCGGATTACGGGCTGTGTCTCCTCCGGGGTTAAGTTGGCAGGACATCCAGTCAGGCAGGAAAAGGGAACAAGTGAAGTCATTGTTGTGCTGTCAAATCGATAGAGGAAGCAGCCACCCAAGGTTGAGGTGAGACAATGGCGACAGACCGAATCGTAGTAGTGATGAAGTTGCTGTAATGGTGATGGAGCGAAGGGTTCGGCTTGTTTAGTTTCAAAACAGTAAACAACCGTAAAAGGGATGATTGACTACTATGAAACAAAATCGCAACCAATTACCAGAGTAATGGTTTGGGAGGCGTATCGGAAAGTGAAGTCAAACAAAGGAGGCTCCGGAGTTGATAGGATGACATGGGCATTGCTGGAAAGTGATTTGTCGGGTCATTTATACAAGCTATGGAATCGACTTAGTTCGGGCAGTTACTTTCCCGCACCTGTCAGACAAGTTGAGATAGCGAAGAAAAGTGGAGGTGTCCGCAAACTAGGCATACCGACATTGCTCGATCGTATAGCTCAACAAGTAGTAAAACACCATTTGGAAAAGCAGTTGGAGCCATTGTTTCATGACAGTTCGTTCGGGTATCGTCCAAATCGTAGTGCGCATGATGCAGTAGCCCGAAGTCAACGGAATTGTTTCAACCATGACTTTGCTTTAGATCTGGATATTCAGGGCTACTTCGACAATATCGACCATGACCTGATGTTGAAGGCACTGAAACATTACTGCAAAGACAGGTGGGTTTTATTGTTTGTGAAGCGTTGGTTACAAGCTGATGTTATGAAAGGTGCGATCCGGGAGCAGCGGTTACGGGGTACGCCACAGGGTGGCGTCATCAGTCCGTTGTTGTCAAATCTTTTTCTCCACGTTGTATTTGACAAGTGGATGGAAAAGCAACATCCTGAGAAGCCTTTCGAGCGTTACGCTGATGACATTATTGTGCATTGCAAAACAGAGAAGCAGGCCAGGTATGTATTGGGTAGCATTCAGTATCGGATGAGCTCATGCGGCTTAACCCTGCACCCGGTGAAAACGCAGATAGTCAATCTGCGAGGACATAGTGTGCAGCGTTATCCCAGAAAGTATACCTTTCTGGGTTTTACCATCAAACCCGTCATGCGGGAATTGAAGGGAAAGAGGATGCTGTTGCCTGGCACCTTTGTAAGTATCCAATCCAAAAAGATGATACGAAAGAAGTTTAGAGAGATGGAGATTCATAAACGGCGTAAACCGATCACGGAGCTTGCCCGGGAGTTGAATCCCATCATTGAGGGACTGATTTTGTATTTCCATAAGTTTTGGAATGGGGGTATGCGCGATGTGTGGAATCAACTCAATCACCGACTACTCAAATGGGTGAAATGGGAGAAGGGATTGTACAAGTATGATTCGTTGCGTTGGCTTCGAGGTCAGTACAAAGCCAAACCTAATTTGTTTGCTCATTGGAAATTGGTACAACCATGAGTATCTTACTTGCGATTTATGAACAAGAAGAGCTCCCGCTAAAAGTGCGGGACAGGCAGTGTGAAGGGAGACTTTCACGTCCGGTTCCGTGAGAACCTCGGGGTGAAATTCCCCGGGGTGACTCGATTATA
>JBBKXT010000194.1:0-88058 GCA_037969625.1 Saprospiraceae bacterium | reverse complement strand
AGCTAAATATTTACCCACATTCGGATTCGCAGGCAAGATAGAAATTCTATGGCGTCTTGTCGCTAGATTTACTTGGTGGTATGTAGTCCGGTAAAGGTTGCACCTACATGTTGCAGAATCTCATCACGGACGCGGCGAATTTCAGTTTCAGACTCCATCAACCATCCTTTGGACCAGCTGTGGATAGTCTTAATACCTATCATTTCGAGATCTTGTTGAAACTGCAAGTGCCACAGACTATTGTCCGGCCATGCACCTGTAGGCCAGAAATCACGAACAAGCAGTACAAATGGATTATTAGGTTCCAGTAATGATTCAACGAAATGGTTTTCGTCCGGCTTTAAACTGCGCTCAGAAATCTTGTAAGGCATCGGCAGCTGATCTAAGACCAGTCGATCCAATTCAGGGCCTAGAAATGAAATGACATTGACACGGTGTGCTGCATAGATACACGTTTGTGATAAAAACGGTGTAAACTGCTTTGATATATTGGTCAGGTATTTGAGGGCTGAGGAGTTCCTGTTCTGTGATAGTTTGAATGTGGTTTGCATCGAAGGCATATACAGCGGTTCGTTGGTATATCGCTGATTCAATGGCGATACATCCGCGAATACATCGCATGGCATTTGTTGCATCTGCTGCCAGTGCGCATTCAATGATGGATCTTTGGCGCTTAACAAGATGAAGTCAGTGGTATTGGCCATGTCCTCTTCGGTGAGAGGCATCATCTTGAGTGGTAATATTTGGACGGGGAACCATTCACTACGGTCTTCAATACGTAGATCGCTGAAAAACTTTTCACCCTCCGTGGTATCTATCGCGGAAGAGCGAGAGGATATCTTTCGAATAGCCTGCGTGTTTTCTTCACGGAGCAAGTTGCGTCGCTGACTGATTTCATTCATGCATTCGGCGATCGCATGTTTGCGTACTCGTTCGATAGTAGATTTAATATGCTCATTCATTTCAGCCGGCCATTCCACTTCAAGGGCGTCTCCGGTGACGAGTTGGGAGATATACCATTCATCGAAATAAGTCAGCCAATCAGATACGGGAGTCAGGTGTAAGGCTTGTACTATTGCGTTTGCATTTTCAGGGAATTGATTCTGAAAGCCGGCCCAGAAGAAATAATCTTCCAATAGATGCTGACGCTCGACAATAGATGACAAGGTCGAATTAACTTCCTGAAGCGCTTCTGCACTACGGTGGATGCTCAACGCTTGGGATTCAAATCGGCTTTTGAAATAGCCACTGATATTGATGTCGTTGTACAATTTGATCAAATCATCTTCCCACTCCTTTATTTCCGATTCCAGTCCGGTCTCTTTTGGCGCATTGTGCGAATTGAGTCGTTTTAGCTGACTGCGAATATGTGTTTCAATAGAATCTCTGGTGGCAAATAATTCATCTTTCAGGGATTGCAAATAATCAATGGCTTCAACTAGTGTTGGATTGTCTTTACTCTCTGCAGAGATCGCCACCCAGGGCTGACCTGATTCAATTTCGGCAAGGAGGTCTTGATATTGTGTTTTGATGGCCTTGCGATCCTGGCTGATCATTTTTGCTTTACGACTGAGTTGTCCTTTAAGCTTATCAGCGAGTTGGCTCATGCTTGATTCAAACGAGAATGCATCCCCATAAGAGAGATGCAATTCACGTGCATGAGAAATTAATTTATCAATCTTGTTAACGTAGATATTGATTTCTCTGATCCAATAGGTCTTGACAAAATTAAAATAACGCAACATCGTCCAGTCAGCACGCTTCAGTAATTCTGTCGCTTTGTCTGACATCAGAGAGATGTATTGCATGACTTCGCACTTGACAAAATCCAGGGAGTGATTGACGAGCAAACCGACATCCAGGATTTCCATGTAGTCAAATCCATCCTGTCTTAATTTGCTGAGCTTAATATGATGCTCTATTTTATTTCTCAGCTTTTTGTATTCTGCAGGCGATACCTCAAACATTGATCGGCTGAGCTTGTAAAACAGTGGGTTGACACTATTGTGGTTGAACAGACCGGCATATTTCTGAATCAATGCATATCGATTGGTACCGGGCCACAGTTCGTCGTGCAACGAATTCCAAGGCTTGCGGATTCGATTGAGGTCACCGGTGAGCTTGTACAATTCTATATGATGAATGCTTTCAGCAGGAGAAAGCGGATTCAGTACGGTTTGTGGATGGTTGGATCGAACAGAAGGCAGTGTGTATATCGCGCCTTCCATTTGATTAAGCGGATAGGTGCTTAGCAATTCTTTTACACCAGATTCTTCATCATACCATATGACTACTGGTTTTCCTAGCAGGGCCGCTGTCCCTACTTTTGCCGCGAGGAGTGGGTGATGGTCATTCTGCTGACTCCATATCCAACGCTTACGAGCACCTTCCGGGGCTACAAATACTTTGGATTGTTGAGGATTAAGATGACTTCCTAGTATAGTTGCAGTATTCATATGTCTTGAGCCTTATCCTGCAAATATTAAACATTTTTGTAATATGTAATAGCCTGAAGATAATAAATTTTTCTGATTTCTTTGATTTTCCGTGAAAGTAGTACTGCTTACTGGGGCTCTACGATGCCTCCGCTGATCTTTTCTCCGTCTTTGTACTCATATTCAAGCGTGATATTTCCTGCTTCGTCGTAGTATCTGAAGTAGCCATGTTGTACGCCGTTTTTGTACTGAACTTCCTGCTTGAGCTTGAAAGTCCTATCATCAAACGTTTTTACGACGCCATCTAGTTTGTCATTGACATAATTGCGTTGTTCAATGACCTTTCCGTATTTGTAAGTAGTCCATGGGCCATGGAGTAGATTCTTATGGTAAGTGGATTTTAGATCAACTTGATTTCGAAAGGACATGCGCATACCCGGGCCTTCCAACATACCATCCACATAATTATTGATCAACGCTATATCGCCATCTCCACCATACTGAATCCATTGACCGACTTTTTTGCCATTCTCAACGAATCCTTCGATCTGGACTTGCCCTGCAGGAGTTATTTGACGAGCATATTTAACGTTGCTGCCCTCAATATCTTCGAGGACAAGTCCGGCTAAATCACCGGTACCTGTTGCTGAGGGCGCTTTAGCTTTCCCCTCGCTTGATTCGCAGGAGGAAGCAACCACTATTATTATGCTGATAATGAGCAAGTTCAATAAATAGAAGGATGGAGTTTTGTAGATGCCTTTCATTGCTGAGTATTGTTGATTAAATGAATATCGAATTAGAAGTTTCTTATTATTGTACTTCCTTTATTATAAGGCAATAATAAGTGACCAGATTGAAGATTACCACAATCTCTAGCAAATCTAAGTGGTTATTCTCAAAGATGGTCTGTCTGAAGGTTAATTTAGATCATGCGGCAAACTTTTCATGAATGAATAATAAAGAAATAGCGAAGCGTTTCAGTCTGCTCGCCAGCCTGATGGAGCTACACGGCGAAAATGCTTTTAAAACGAAATCCTATGCTTCTGCTTATCTCATCATTCGCAAGCTAGAGCATCCTTTGGCGGAGATGTCACCCGAAGCAATTGAGCGTCTGCCGGGGATCGGAAAATCCGTTCAAGCCAAAATTTGGGAATTACTCGATACCGGCACCATGGATGCATTGGAAGGGTATAAGGCAAAAACACCGGAAGGTATTCAACAATTACTATCAGTAAGAGGGCTTGGGCCAAAGAAAATCAGGGTTATATGGGATGAATTGAATGTTGAGTCACCCACCGAATTACTTTATGCGTGTGAAGAAAACCGGTTGATTAAGCTTTCAGGTTTTGGATTGAAGACCCAGGAAGATTTGAGAAAGAAGATCCACTATTTTCTCGATTCTCAAGACAGATATCTTTTCGGAAATATTGAAGATGATTTGCACACCCTGAAGCAACTTCTGAAAAAGAAATTTAAAGATCACCGTATAGAATGGGTCGGGGATGTTGCCACCTTCGCGCCCGTGATCAATCAAATACAGTGCTTGATATCCCCTGAAATCTCATCAGCTCAAATAGCCGGGATTCCGGGTGTCACCATCAAAGAAACCTCCGATAATGTGTTTACCGTAATCTACGATGAACGAATTGAAATAAACATACATATCAGTAGTGAGGAAGATTTTATCCCACAAGTGGCAGAATTGACGATGTCCGCTCCTTTGTTTGAAATAGTATCGCATCAAGGTCAGCTATACAGCGATCAAGAGATAACATCTATATTGTCGGATGCCGGATTTTCTAATTTGCCTGTTGAGTTATGGGACAAGCCGGGTATCGAGGATGCTGATCCGTCTTATTGGGATGAATTAATTTCAGTCAACGATATTAAGGGAATTTTGCACAATCACAGTACCTGGAGTGATGGTATAAATACACTGTTGGAGATGGCTGAATATGTGCGAAATCAAGGGTATGCTTATTTTGCCATTTGTGATCATAGCCAAAGTGCTTTTTATGCGAATGGTCTTTTGCCGGATCAGGTTTTGGCGCAGATGGACGAAATAGATTCGATCAACCTTAAGCTCGCTCCATTCAAAGTTTTTAAGGGAATCGAATCAGATATTTTAAATGATGGTTTGCTGGACTACGAGAAAGATATCCTTGAAAAATTTGATTTCATCGTCGCATCTGTCCATAGTAATCTGCGGATGGATGAAGAAAAGGCAATGAATCGTTTGATAACTGCCATCGAAAGCCCATGGACGCATGTTCTGGGTCATCCGACCGGTCGACTCCTGCTAGCCCGAGAAGGTTATCCCATCAATCATCGCAAAATAATCGATGCCTGCGCCTCCAATGGGGTAGCCATTGAACTGAATGCAAACCCACTGCGTCTGGACGTAGATTATACCTGGTTAGATTACTGCATGGAAAAAGAAGTGCTCGTTTCCATCAATCCGGATGCCCATAGCAGGGCACAAGTTGATTATGTCAAATACGGTGTATATGCCGCCAGAAAAGGTGGACTAAAAGCAAGCAGTTGCTTGAATGCAATGTCGTTGGACGTGTTTGAAAACTGGCTTAAAAAGAAATGAAAGTACACTGGATCAGGGCGCACATAATATTCAGCATAGGAGAGGATTGCGGCAGTTGCCTTTTCCTACATCATACCTATGGCCTTCACGAAATAAGTCAACAGAAATGGAAGTGTCAACCAGAACCATTCAGGACTTAATATCAGGAGTGCTACACAAGCGATAGCAGATACAAGGGTGATCATCCAATATTTGGCTTTGCTGCCCTTTTCGTAAGTTACTTCTGTTTCCATGAGTTGTTATTGTAGGTTGCAAACATAATATTTCTTTGTCATACAACAAAAGAAACCAGCGGCTATGATCGCCTTAATGTATATTATCTATTAGGCAGAAAATGTTTTGTTAGCTGAATATATTTTAGATTGTAAAAGCCTGATAATGAGTGATTAGGTTGGGCTCGCTTACAATGTTACTTGCCAAGAATCAGGCATCTTTATCGCCATCGCCATCATCAATGATTGCATCATCCGCAAAGTCGTCATCCGGCAGTGGAGGCATCGGGGTCTTGTTATCCGTCGAATTTCCATCTTCCGGCCGCGTCACGATTGGCTTCCCCATGGAATAATCACCATCACCGTATCGGGCAGCTTTTTCAAAGAAATCATCCTTTCCTTTGAGGGTTGAACCCTGTGAATCGAGTTTCTCTTTGATGGTGGTATCTGCCCAACCATCACGGTTGGCATCAATTTTATCTGTTTCTTCTTCGATTTTTTTATCGAGTGCCTTTGCTTTTTCAAGCATGGAGTCAACGCCTTCATCAAACTTCTTACCGGCCGTTTCAGCGGCGGTTTTGGCTTTGTTCCATAGGTCCTCGCTTACTTCTTCCGCTTTCTCCCAGGCTTTATCGGAGGATTTTACGGCTTTATCAATTATTTCTTTCCCTTCTTCTTTAGCTTTATCGAAGGTCTTTCCTGCCTGATCTCCAATTTTTCCGGCGGCCTGACCTATTTTCTCCCCTGTTTTGAAAGCTTGAGACTCAACATCTGCCTTATTGGGTTTTGGCGCACTTTGGGTCCAATCATCCTTTTTCGCCCATAGGTCAGAGGCAGCATCTTTGGCATCTATATAGCCTTCTTTCGCTTTTTTAACAATGGTATCCCCTAGGTCCTCGGCTACGTCTTTTGTCTTTTCCCAGGTATCACCGGCCATATCAGCAAAATCTTCCCCGATTTCACGTCCTTTTTCCCCGGCTTTTTCAGCAGCAGATTTGGCTACAGCCTTTTTTACCCAGAATAATCTCTTTATTTCATCAAATACGCCCATGCTTGGTATAGTTATTGAATTTCGAAGGTAATAAGAATTGTGGTTGTGAGTTATAACACAGGTTCTCTATTTTGGGTTCTTTTTTTTTGTCAAAAGTTAAATTTCATTTAAAGCGACCCTTCCCAACGATCGGAAAGGCATATAGTCTGTTGTTATACCATTACCTTTGTACACCTACTACATTTATTCCGACTAATGATCCGAACGTTATTGCTTTTCACCCTTATCCCGTTCCTCAGCGTGATAAATCCCATTTCGGGCCAGATCAACTGGTTGACTTGGGAAGAAGCCCAAATTAAGAATGAGCAGCAACCTCGGATGATCATCGTGGATGTCTACACCGAGTTTTGCGGTTGGTGTAAAAAAATGGATAAAGAAACCTTTTCCCATCAGGAAATCGTTGACTATATCAATAATAACTACCATGCCGTTAAGTTTAATGCGGGTACCAAAGAGGACATTGAACTGAACGGAAAGGTGTACAAATACATTAAAACAAGTAACGGAGCATACCACGAACTAGCTACTTACCTCATGTTTGGAAAAATGTCCTATCCCACGATGGTATTTATGGACGAAAAATTTAACATTCTTCAGCCGATTCCAGGTTATAAGGATCCTCACTCCTTAGATAAAATAATGAAATATTTTGCAGAGGGTTTTTATAGAACCACGCCATGGAAAAAATACGAGGAGATGTATCATCAACAGACACCCAATGCAGTTCCTTTAAAAAGCAACGGCGGTTAATCAATTCTTCCGCAGCGTTACTTTTTATTCAGAATCCCGAGAATAGTATCATTTCCGGCCTTCTCTTTTTTGATCAGCTCTCCATATACATTCGGCGCACTCAAGCCATGATTCAGCGGATGATTCGTGCGAATGACCCACGCCTCGTCCCATAGATTCTGTTTTATAAAGCGTTTATGCAGATAAGGCCCACCTTCTATCAATACAAGGCCAATTTGGTGAGTGAATAGGTCATCCATGATCTGATGTAACGCATTTTCCAAATCCTTCAGTACGATTTGCCTGATATGCGTGCCGGTTATTTGCTGGTTGGGCGATAGGGAGTAATAGTGAACATGACAACCATCCTTGTGAAAGACTTTGAAACCCTCAGTGAGTTTACCATTCGGATCAAAGATGATTCGCTGTGGTGAACGACCCGGAAAGTGCCTTGTTGTTAAAGCCGGATTATCCGTCACTACCGTTCTGGCACCGACCATAATCGCATCCACCATCGCGCGTTGACGGTGTGTCCATGTTTTTGTAGTTGGTTCGCTCAGCCATATTTGCTGCTCAGCGATACCGGAATACCCATAGTTAGATTGCGCCCACTTCAATACGATGTGGGGTCTTTGCAAAAGTACATTGGTCGTAAAGGGTCTGATTAATTCGTCTCCTTCTTTTTTAAGGATTCCTTCAATGACGTTTACTCCTTTTGATCTCAATCGCTCCAAACCTTTGCCTGCAACAGACGGGTTGGGATCTATCGCACTGATGCGCACGTCTTTGATTCCTTCACGGATGATCAGGTCTGTACAAGCCGGTGTTTTTCTTTCAATACAACAAGGCTCAAGCGAAACATAGAGTATGCTATCGGCTATCCGATGCCGATCTTTCTGTGCGACA
This sequence comes from Saprospiraceae bacterium, assembly GCA_037969625.1. GTDB lineage: Bacteria > Bacteroidota > Bacteroidia > Chitinophagales > Saprospiraceae > Opimibacter. The sequence goes on along the minus strand of JBBKXT010000194.1, from coordinate 80,129 downwards.
TTGTCAATCGCAACAACCTCGGCATGTGGACCTCCGAAATGATGGTGATAACCTTCAGCCAGTATACGTCCTTCATACACAAGGACAGCGCCAACCGGAGGATTGGGAGATACAGCGCCAATGCCTCGTTTTGCCAGATCAAAACATCTGGAAATCCATAGGTTATCTTCTTTCAAAGAATTTGACTTCACAGCTGCAAAGGTCGTGAAATCAAATTAGAGATTGTATTTAATATAGAGATTTCAAAATCAAGGCAAGATGGTGTCCTTCGTCGATAAGCGTATTGTTGCAAAACATTTATCAGAAAGGTTGAATAGGCTTATCCGGAAATATTTTTTTCTTTCAATCGGTAAGCAGCAATAAATTGAACTATAGATTTCAAATAAGCTTGCTGCTCTTCAATCAGTTCCGGATGTTGCACGACCGGAATCCCGTTTTGGATGACTGCTACCTTGGGGTCCAGAAAGGCATAGGTGTAAAAAACGCCGATCATAGCGCTATCCGCTTGTAAAAATCTATCGAAAGTGATGAGGTATTTAAGGACATTCTCTCTACTGTCAGGGTCGTCAACATAGATATTGAATAAATGCCAGAATGCGATTTTATACTCCTTGACTTCGAGCAGGAAATTCGCTTCATCCCAGGTATAAGACGCTCTGTATATCAATTCACGATGTGCTGGATCAGCAGCTACTTTTCTGGTTTCATCACTCACAAAGATGGTATCATTTGAAATTGAGATACCCATCTCATAGAGGTCTTCTATCCAATTTTCTGTCGCTCTTTCTTGTGGCTCGTTAAATCCTTCCGATGGATGGCGTGTTACCTCTTGTTGGCCAATCCCGGTTTGAACTGAAAATAGTATTTTACAAGCTAAACATAATAAATGTATATACAGATTCATATGCTTATTTGGGGTTTGTGCGTTAAACATAATTTTAAAATAAAGGGGCTTGTTACAGCCCCTGTTTTATGGGCATTATAATATGTCGGGTGCCAACTATGGCTTCAGACAAAAGAATAGGATGGTATTACTTATTTTGATGATCTGGTTTTTTTGCTTTTTATAGCACTATCCGTATAGCTTTCATTACTAGAAATAATCAAGTCTAACTTTGTTTCTAATTGACTGACTTGAGCATTTAAAGATTCTACATACTGTCCAAGAGCTGACACTTGTGATTGATTGTCTTGAATCAATTTCAGAAAGCCACCGTTGTCAACGCCGATCACTGTGTTGATCATTTTGGGCCCAACTGCTAGGTTTGTATCCCACGAGCGTCCAACGATTAGGCGAACCTGATCAGACGTTATATTCGCAGGATTGATAGCAATACCATACCCTGGTGTATGGGAATTGCCAACAATGTAATCTCCGGAGGTGACAGGCCCGATTATTTTGACAGGAATCTGTCCCAGAAAAGCAACCTTATTACCCAAATGTTCTTTGCCCTTCTCCGGCTTATTACCTAACATAATTGGCTTTCCACTGATCGCCATGACTTGTTCTGCGTTGGTTAAGTCTTTAGTGATTTGACCACCGACCACACCAACAATATGTCCATTGTCAATCAATTCATATGGATCGATCCGTTGTAACCATTCCGCATAATCCCCGTGTCCTGAAGCATACTCAACACCAATGCTATTATAAGAATCAGCCACTTGGGTGAAGCCGGTAAAAACATTGAATGCTGAATTAACGACATCAAATCCAATAGCTTGTGAGGCCATGGTGACAATAATTGATTTAAGCGTATTGTCCTCCCAGTTCTCTACAGACATTGCTCGAATGGAACCCAACTCTCTGTCCTCACTATCTTTAAAACTGATAAATTGGTTTTCGGCACTAAGCGTGTTCGTAACATTTGTAAGTTGAAGATTCATATCCGTAAAATCCGGAATGAAATCTCCGGGACATGGAATTTCCGGAATTTCCGGGAAAACAGTTGGCCATTTTCCATCATAGTACAAGTCATCATCAGGGATGATGCCATCAAGACCTTCACATGGAAGGTCGCTATCCCAGCAACTCGGACAATAGGCATCATCAGCCCTCGCAAGAAGCCGGGCCTTGAATTCTTCATTATTATATGGAGAAACCCAATCACTAAAGGGGACCTCTAGTCCCTCCCAATTAATATTCCCGTCTGCTTTCATTTCTTTTAACTCACATAATACAGGATCGTGAACATTTAACGCTATTGACATTGTTCTGGTGGTCCAGGGAAGTCCCAAGCCTTCATTAATGCCACTGGTAAGTCCATTTAACATTTTACAAGCTATTTCTACTTGAATATAAGGGGGGTAATATTTTAGAAAATCTGTGATCGTCAAGTCCTCAATATTTCCATCATCCCGCATCCATGTCAATATATCTCCCGTCACATCGTCTACCAGCTCGCTTCCGGGGCTTGTAATATTTAAATACGCACTGCCATCCCAGGTGGGGTGTGTCTTTCCAAGTTTGATGACCAAACCATCTCCTGAATTTCCATCTGTGTTTTCAAAAGAGACAAGATAAGATGGATTGGTTCCCTTTATATTAAGTCCACCAAGTTTTGCGGATCCGCCAACATTTAGATTTTTGCCTATGCCGACACCTCCGGCAACCACAAGCGCACCGTCCGTTGGGGTCTCGGATTGAGTTAGGTCGTTAAGATGGGTCAGCCCACCAACATTTAGATTACTTCCAATACCGACGCCTCCTGTCACGACAAGCGCTCCGTCACCATGCGTATTAGATTGTAATGGATTAGTATATTTCCCTAAACCACCAACGTTTAAATTTTCGCCGATGCCAACACCACCGGCAACAATAAGGGCACCATCGGTGGGCAGTGTTGAGGATGTATTGTTTGAGATCGTGGCAATCCCTTTGACCAGCAGTCTGTCATTCAACACCGTCTGGCTATCGACCGTTAATGTACCCGTCAGATAAGTGGAACTGCCTTCCTCAACAGTAAAGTTTCCATAATTAATGGTCTCTGTTTCTTGAAAAAATTCGTTTGCATTGATGGCATGATTTTCCATTCCTTTATTCAAATACACATTATCTTCTACTCTAAGATTACGGCCGATAAATACACTTTTGGCGATAGCTACAGCGCCGGTATCTCCTATGAATACTCTTTCAATATCATTTGTGACAATACTTAGCCCAACAGAGTCTGCGGTCCCTAGCTTGTCTTTTGGAGGATTTGTTAAATAATTTCCTCCGACATTCCAGATCTTGGTGTATTGATTAGCAATGTTTCCACGACTATCCTCCTGACTTGAAAAATCACCGGCCGTACCGGCATGAAAAGCATAAGGTACAGATAGCATTTTTGAGTCGGAGATAAGTATATAGTCAGGCTGGTCATTCATACGGATGTGTACACGCATCCAAACTTCCTCTGAACTCCAAGGGATCTGTGAGAATTTGCCAATTTCTGCAATGCCGTTGCCTATAGTGATTGAGAAAAGACCAAGTTGACTGGTCGTTAAATGGTGTGTTTCAGCATAGGCAACGACAGGCTTTGGGTCACTGCTGTATAACTCAATCAACAATGATATATCCTGATTACTCAGTAGTTGTCCATCCAGATCTCGTGCAACGGCCTGATAGTTCATGCCCTGCGGCACATGTTGTGCAAATGTGCTCCCCCAAAGAAGTAAAAATGTACAAGTAAGGAATATGATTTTTTTCATTTTGATTGGTTCTTGCGTTAGGAGTGAATTTAAATTTTCGATATAGTAAAGGATTGTATGACTTGGTTATTTCGGTCAGTAACACGCAGTAAGTATATCCCCGAAGTAAAATCTGTAACATCCACTTGGATGTTACTTGGAGGAACAGTGCTATACGGTTGCATGACCTGAACACCGTTCATGTGATAGAGTGTGAGATTGATAACTTCCGATGGTGTATGTGGTATATGAATGGTGAGCAGGGAATGCACAGGGTTAGGGTAAACAGCTATATGGTCATGCTGCACCAATTCTCTTTTAGCTAATAGATGTATGTCTTCAAAAGTATTCGTGGGCAATTTTTGTAAATAGGGTTGTTGAAAGCCTTCTGTAAACATCATTGCACCACGGGTATTTCCGGCTATCGCAATTTCGCCCAGTGTCCAGTTCAGCTGAATCCCTGCTACAGCATCACTTCCTCCTGCAACAGCATTGAGGTTTAACCTGCTGGCTTGTGCATCAACAGTACTAAGTGCAACGCAGGACATGAAAAGGCCAAGCAAAACTTTACGTGTGTCATTGAAATGCATAAGGATGAATTGGTTAAGGACTTTAGAGTGAATCAAAGTTGCTGCTTCTCCTATATCCTTGCAATCGTTCATATCAATGATTTATATAGAATCGTCAGCGTAAGCCATCCCTGATATCAATGAGACTTGCTTTTCAAGGTGTGATCTGATGCATTTTTTGTAGTATGTTTGATTACTATCATTATGCGGCTAAAATCAGAAGATTCACGTTTTAATTTTCCATCTCTCTTGATCGGGATAGTTGCCTGCATACTTTCTACAGGTTTGTTTGCACAGGGTTCCTCAAAATTGGAATTTACACGTTATGGAATTGAAAATGGACTTCAGAATATTTCAATGACTGTTTTAGGTCAGGACAGTGCAGGATTTGTTTGGTTGTCGAATCCGCTCACTCGATTTGATGGGTACACTTTCAAAACCTATCTTATGGATCAGCAGAATGAGTCTTTGGGGTTTATTACGGCAGAGAGTATGACAGATGATGGACAGGGAAATTTATTTTTTGCAAGTACAAATGGTGTTTATTATTATGATCCATCCAGAGATTATGTGATTTTGATACCCAGCAGACCACTAAACAATCCGTCCAGAAAAATCATAGCGGACAGACCAGGTGTTTTTTGGGATGTTAATCTTTCCGAACTGACCCGCATCACGGTGCCTGGCTTTGATACTCTAACTTATAATACGAAAGATTATATGAGGTACGGGTCTGGCTACCTTCGGGTCGTTTCCGGACATAAAGATCTGTGGAATTATACCCGGGAAGATGGAGTAATGCGGATGACGCTGGCTGATCAGAAGATTTATTATTATAAGTCTTCAGCATTTGGCAAATATGAGACCCATAAGTTTATTTGTGATAGCAATGGAAATCTTTGGTTTTATTGTGATCATAAATTCTGGATGTATGATGAGGTAAAAGATGATTTTCTCTTAAAGTATGATTTCCAAGAGGCCATTCAAAAAGATATTTTTACCTCCGTACCCAATTATTTTCTTCCGGGACAAAACTGCTGGTGGTTTATATGGCGTAATTCAGATCCAATATATCGTTTGAATCTTGAAGATGATTCGCTTGAGTCATATGCGCTTCCGGAAAAATCCAGCATAACAAGTAATATTCTCTTACTAGATAGTTATGTAGAACTTGAAAATGGAACGCTCGTTATCGGAAGCCAGAATGCTGGAATTCTGACGATTCACCCAACCGCTCATACCGTGCACCATTACATTGCCGATCCGGACAATCCGAAATCGTTAAGGACCAATTATACATTGCCACAATTAGTGACGGGTGGAAATACGATATGGATCAGTGGTGGTGGCCAAGGGATAGTAAAAGCTGAAGTGGTCAGCCCAATATTTCAAAAGTATCAACCAGATGCAGCTCTAGTAGAAATGACGTATTCTTCTAATATTCGATCATTGCTTAAGTGGAAGGAGTTTTTAATCGTAGGAGGAATCCAAGACGTGAGTTTGCTTCGTGAGGACAAGACCTTTATTCCGCTTCCTATGCCGAACAATGAAAGGTCTTTTAACCCGCATACAGGGGTAGCCGCAATGGCCAGTGATAAATTGGATAATTTATTATTGCTGCTGTGGACGCAGGTAGAGCAGAATTCACTATTTTATTTGGATTACAGGAACAATAAGGTGGTTAATTTGTCTCAGTATTTGCCTCAACTATCTGTTGATGCGTCTCATTGTGTATACTTTGATAGTCAGGGTTACTTTTGGATTGCTGCTCAGCGTGGAGTTATCCGTATCGATTCTGATGTACTGAGTTCGGGACAGTTTTCCGGAGATACCAGTCAATACAAGTTTATTAGCTTCGAATCCTTACATGATATAGCGGTGGATGTTCATGAGACTTTTTCAATGACAGAGGATCATGATCATCAGATGTGGATAGGGACTAATACGGGGTTGGTCAGGATAGATATAAATACGGAAGCCATGACCTTTTATACCTCAAGGAATGGAGATAAGACCTCACTAAGTTTTAATAATGTACGCTCTGTTTTTGTATCTCGCGACAATAACCTTTGGGTTGGAACCTTTGGGGGTGGCTTAAATCTTTTTGTTCCTCAAGAAGATGCGTTTATACGGTACTCCATTCAGTCAGGATTACCGGACAATGTAATTTATACAATTGCAGAGGATCGCCAGGGCGCATTATGGTTAGGGACCAATAAAGGGTTGTGCAGATTCGATCCGAAGACCAAACTGTCGCGGACTTTTGTGCCCTCTGATGGTATCCAGAGTTATGAGTTTAACACCAATGCAGTTTGCACAATGGATGATGGTCGGTTGGCTTTTGGGGGGATTGACGGTTTTAATCTGTTTTCTCCAGACTCAATTTACTCCGATTCGTCGTATCCAAATATTTCGATCAGTGGTTTCAAGGTGCACGGAAGAGATCATCCGTACAATGATAAAATCATTTCTTTAGCACACCATGAAAACTTTCTTTCCTTCGAATTTTCAACCTTGGATTATTTCAAAACGGAACAGAACCAATATGCATACAAAATGATTGGCATTGATTCCGGGTGGGTTTATTCCAATGAAAGACATTATACAAGTTATGCCAACTTGGGTCCAGGACACTATACCTTTCAAGTAAAAGCTGCGAATAGTAAAGGTGTTTGGAATGAAATCGGCATCTCAAAAAGCATACACATCCAGGCACCTTGGTGGGGAGCCTGGTGGTTCCGTCTTTTGGTTCTTTCGGTAGTTGGTGCTTTGGTCTATTTCTTTTACAATTATCGTTTGCGCCAGATGATAAAGTTTCAAAAGATGAGAGACCAAATCGCCGCTGATCTGCATGATGATATAGGAAGTACATTAAGTAGTATCTCTATCGCCGGTTCTGTGATTCGAAACAAACTCGGTGACCAATCAAGTGAGGTCGGTACGCTTGTCGATCAAATCAGCACGAACACCAATAACATGATGGAAGCCATGAGTGATATCGTATGGGCGGTCAATACCAGGCATGATCACTTTGAAGACGTTAGCCATCGAATGCGTGCATTTGCCATTGAGTTGCTAGAGCCACTTGATATTTATTGTGATTTCAATATACACAATGATGTTAAAGATTTGCGATTAGATATGACGCAACGTAAGAACCTGTATTTGATTTTTAAAGAGGCCATTCACAATGCTGCAAAACATTCAAGTTGTCGGCAAGTGATGGTGGATATTGTGTATCAAAAAGGACTCATCCACCTGACGATAAAAGATGACGGTATTGGTTTTATGTCAGACAAGAATGAGGAGGATATAACCGAAATCATAAAGCGTCCGTCTAAACCAATAAATTTTGGTGGAAATGGGATGGGTAATATGCAAAAACGTGCTCTTGAAATAGGCGGTGAAGTAATCATTCGTTCAGTTTTGCATCAGGGAACAACCATAAGCCTTAAATTTGCTGTGTAACGCCAAGAAAATCATTAGAATCAACTATTGTATCATTAGAGGCGAAATGGCAATTTTGTAGTATGGAAAAAACTAAAATCGCAGTTTTTGATGATAATAAACCAAGACGGGATCTACTGATGTTGTTAATTGACACTTCGGAGGACTTGATCTGTACCGGCGCATTTGAGGATTGTCGCAATATATTGGATAATATTCGATCCAATGTTCCTGATGTGATTCTAATGGATATCGACATGCCCTATGTGAATGGTATTGAGGGATTGATTTTAGTGAAAAAAAGTTTCCCAAATATCAAAATACTCATGCAAACCATCTTTGAAGATGAGGATAAAATATTTTCGGCGATTGTTTCCGGTGCAGATGGATATGTACTTAAAAAAACGCCACCTGGAAAATTACTGGATGCGATTCGAGACGTAGCGGAAGGAGGTGCCCCCATGACCCCTACAGTAGCAAAACAATTACTATTGTTGTTTAATAAAAATCACAAGACCATTCCTGTTGTTGATTTTGACCTTACGGCAAGGGAGCTGGAGGTTCTTTCATTGCTGGTAGAAGGCTATAGTTATAAAATGATAGGGGGCAAGTGTAATATATCTTACTCAACGGTTAATTCACATATTAGCCATATCTACGAGAAACTTCACGTCTCTTCCGGGACGGAAGCTGTAGCCAAAGCAATTGAACATCGCATTACCAGAAAGTGATTTTTGAATTCATGGTTGTACTCTCGTAATAGTCGTTTTCATTCTAACTATTTTTCCAATCGCCTCTTATTTGGACCTGATTTATAGGCAGCATAGATAGGTAAGCCATGTCGCAGGGTGACCTCAGAGGTTATCTCCTGTGGTAACGGACGTTCTGATACGTTAGTAAGTATTTTCCTTTCTTTTATTCATTGTTCTGGCAAAACTAGCTTTCATTCCCATAGATTTATTTAAAGAGCCTATGGTTGATTATGAGAGCATTTGAGATTTTGAGGGTAAGCTCATCATAGCAAGATTTTAAATGTTGAATATTAATTCTTCTATTCTGAGTGGAAAATGTCTAATTTTAGTCATCTTTTTCAACTTACCTTATGAAATCAAATAAAGAACAACCTGGTACATTTAGAAAATATGTTGTTGAGTTTATAGGCGCTTTTTTCCTGGTCATGACCATTTGTATGACTGTAAATACAGAAGCATCCTGGATGTCTGCACTCGCCACCGGAATGATGCTGATAGCCATCACCTATGCCGGATTTCAAATATCAGGGGCCCACTTTAATCCGGCGGTTAGTGTTGCTTCTTATCTCCGTGGTAAGCTAGAATCAGGTGATTTACTACCCTATATTGTAGCTCAATTTTTAGGTGGAATTCTTGCGGCGATGCTAGCCGGATTCTTATTAAACGCCATCGGTGCGATGGAGCCTTCCTCGATTGAGCTGGATATAGCACCGGCACTAATCGCAGAATGCTTAGGCACTTTGCTTTTTGTATATGTTTATCTCAATGTGACGACCGCCAAAAAAACCAAAGGCAATGAATTCTATGGCCTTGCGATTGGCCTGACATTTATTGCTTGTCATTTAGCTTTTGGTTTAATTACTACAGGTACATTTAATCCAACAATTGCTTTGGGCTTAGCCATGGCAGAATGTACCTCATGGTCAACGCTTTGGATATTACTTGTAGCTAATTTAGTCGGAGGTGCTTTGGCGGCTTTTATTTCCCAATATGTCAATGGTCCAAATGCTGAGGTGGACTGAGATCGTTTGGATTGATTATAATCTAACCATCTTTTCGAATTTACCCATTCGAATATAATGCGCCACAAATTTGTGATCTTCCGGCATCGAAGGACGAGCCTGTATGTGATCGATCACCTCATTAATAGAATTGATCTGTGTCTCTTTTTCGATATATCCCCAACCCATGACACGGCCTTTAGAGATCAGCAGGATGCTTGTTTCTTCCGGTGATCGGCCGATGTCCGTCAAGACAAAGTCTTCATCAATATGCTGCTGCGTAGCAGCGACTGCTTCGCGAACCCGCAGGTTGTAGGTATCCGGCTCTTCCTGCCCAATACAAGCACCTGCACATTTTCCGATTTGATGATAAAAGCAAGGTCCCGGACCCGTATCGATATCCGATTTTTTTTGGCAAAGACTATATTTTTCCGTCAGACCCCTGAGGTAAGCAGTCGCCGATTGATGATCAGGCAACTCATGTAATACCGCCGCCGTACCGGGAGAATCAATCCTGTTTTTCTTTCGAATTTTTAATTGGATATAACCCCCTTCATCGAAATAATAATAAATCGCAAAAGGAAAACTCTTTCGGCGCTGCGCACGATTTATTTCCGGTTGCAAACGCTTGATCTCGGCATTTTCATGGAGCACCGCGATGAGTTCACTCCCGGTCAATAAATAAGTAATGTCATGGACGCGTTGTTGCATTTTAGTGGACTTAGAGGTATTCTCCTTGAAATGCTGAATGACCCTTTTTTTTATATGAATGCTTTTACCCACATAGATGACGGTCCCGTCTGCATCATGAAAATAGTACACACCCGGTGATTCCGGGAGATCGTGGATAAACTTCAATGAAATATTTGCAGGCAGTCGGGCTTCTTTGATCCCGAGATTGATGATATCTGACATCTCGACCAGACCAGTCCCCATATTTGTGATACGTCTGAAGACTTCAGCTGTGGCTAATGCATCATCCAACGCCCGATGCCGATTGTCTATCGGCAGTGAAAAATGCCGTATAAGTGAATCCAGGCTATGGGATTTCAGTTCGGGCAACATCTTTTTGCTCAGCCGAACGGTGCAAAGTTGTTTGCGTGTATAAGTGAACCCCAACCGACCGAACTCCTCTTTGAGAAAACCGTAGTCAAACCGTGCATTATGGGCGACAAAGATGGCCCCTTCCGTTTTTAGGACTATTTCTTTGGCCACTTCACAAAACAAAGGCGCATCAGCCACCATCTCATTTGTAATGCCTGTCAGATTAGTGATAAACGGTGGAATACTGCGCTCCGGGTTGACAAGTGTCTGATATTGGTCGATGACTTCATGACCATCATGCAGAACAATGGCGATTTCTGTAATTTTGTCCCGCCGGGCCATTCCCCCGGTCGTTTCAATATCTACTATGGCATATCTACGTTCTGAACTCATCTTCAATCGCCAACGATTCCTATTGTTGGGGCATCTAATATCACTTTTTTTTGTCATATGTCAGGGATGTGCCCAATCACCAGCCAATATGACCACCGAAATTCAGGTCATACAACCGGGGGCATGGGATACAGAAACCTATGTCCCGATGCTGAAAGACAAGCGAGTAGGCCTTGTCATAAACCAAAGCAGCTATGTTGGGAATACACGACTGGTGGACACACTCATCAGCATGGATGTGCAGGTGGTCACCCTTTTTACGCCCGAACATGGATTGAAAGGAACCGCAGATCGCGGAGCATATGTCAGTAATGATGTGGATCTCGCCACCGGTGTTAAAGTGATCTCATTATATGGTCAGCACAAAAAACCAACACCTGATGATATAAAGGATATTGATATTTTTGTTTTTGACATGCAGGATGTTGGCGTACGCTTTTTTACCTATATCAGTACGCTGCAGTATGTTATGGAAGCGGCCGGAGCCGCCAATATTCCGGTGATTGTGTTGGACAGACCGAATCCAAATGGCCATTACATCGATGGTCCCGTATTGGATACAGCCAATTATAAATCATTTGTGGGGCTTATGCCCATACCGGTAGTCTATGGGATGACAATCGGGGAATTAGCAAAAATGAGTTTGGGGGAAGGTTGGATGAATGTGCACTGCGATCTGACGGTTATTCCTTGCATAAATTATGATCACACGATGTCTTATGATTTGCCCATTAAGCCCTCACCTAACCTTCCTGATCTGCGATCTGTCCTATTATATCCGGGCATTTGCTTTTTTGAAGGCACGCCATTTAGTATGGGGAGAGGGACACCGACTCCGTTTCAGTTGGTCGGACATTCTGATTTTCTAAAGAAAGATTTTTCCTTTATACCTATTTCCATGGCCGGTGCTACAAAACCTGTGATGGAAGGAAAGACCTGCTACGGTATTGATTTGAGGCAATTGAGTTTAGATTCCTTATTCCAGGCGAGACAACTTGATTTGAGCACCCTGTTACTTTGCTATAGCCAATTCGACAAGGAGAAATTCTTTGATGCTGCATGGTTTGATAAGTTGGCGGGTAATAGTTCATTTCGCAAATCTATTGAAGCGGGGTGGAGTGAAAAACAAATTCGCGCATCATGGGTTGATGAATTAGCGACATTTAATGAGCGAAGGAAATTGTACTTATTGTATAAAGATTTTGAATAGAGTGATGTCAACAAGGTAGTTGAGTATTGAAGTCAATAGGTAGCGTACAAGAATGGTCTGAGGTTCATTAACTACTCCGGTGGTGTCCAAAAATGATATACCGGCCAAAGCTTTCCGGCCCACCGCTACATTCACTCCCGCGCGTATCTTGAAGACCCTGGCGATTAAATATCGAAATCCTGTCCCGCGATATAAACAACCGTTGCATCATTAAAAGTTTGATCTTTTGAATGGGATCGCCATAACAGAGAAAGCCTAAGACACTCCACCTGGTATTTAAATCAAATCGTTGTTCTGTTTCTACAACAAAAGTGGTTCTGCCCTGATCCCGAATCCACCAATTGCAGGCTCAGTAATAATCATTGGGACCGGAACAAATCCATGTGCATCAATAAGGAAGCTGCTAAAACCCAGTTTTCCATCTAAGGTGTCTCTCATCATTGCCATCTTGTCCGATTCTTGTCCGGTAAGATGAAGTGATGCTGAAAAGCAGATTAAAAAAGTGAGTGCTTTAAAGAAACAATAGTTGGCCTTCGACCTTTTATTCATTAGGAAATTCCTCATGAATCCAAAGATTAAACATTTTGAAAGTATCCTGGATTTTCTCAAAGCCTGCATATTGAACCGTGGGATTGGGGCATTAAGAATGACGGGAAGCCGATTATAAAGGCTTAAATGGTTTTCATTAGAATTGTTTTGCCATTTTGATGGCTGCAATTTAAATATATCTTTACATGGAGCTATCTAACCAATAGTGATGGTGCCCTATGCGATTTATAGATAATTTTAGACTAAAAGGTGAACGTGAAGACTATCATGTCATCGTAGAATCCATTGAAAAAGGGATTTCTTTTAAGGGAACCAATCTTTGGATTCTAGTCTTTGCGATACTAATTGCTTGTCTCGGGCTAAACGTCAACTCCACTGCGGTGATCATTGGTGCCATGTTGGTTTCGCCTTTGATGGGACCAATCATGGGTATTGGATTGAGCATTGGGTTGAATGATCTTGTTTTGTTGAGAAGGTCAATTTACAATTATCTATTTGCGGCAATGGTTGGTTTGGCCACTTCAACACTCTATTTCTTGGTTTCTCCGCTCAGGGATGCCCACTCTGAGATATTATCAAGGACATCGCCCAATATTTATGATGTTTTAATCGCCCTGGCAGGTGGATTTGCAGGAATTCTGGCTACATCGAGTAAACAAAAGGGGAATGTAATACCCGGTGTGGCTATTGCCACAGCTTTGATGCCTCCACTCTGTACGGCCGGTTTTGGCTTGGCCACTTTTCAGTTATACTACTTTTTTGGTGCACTTTATTTGTTTTTAATTAATTCTGTATTTATCGGAGTGGCTACATTAATAACCACACGTTACCTCGGGCTTCCACTCAAACGTTATCAGGATGAGAAAGAAAAAAAGCGCACAGAAAAAATCATATGGTTTGTTGTGATGTTAACCTTTCTACCAAGTGTTTATTTTGGTTATGATATCGTGATACAGAATCGGTTTATTAAAAAGGCCGAAAATTTTATTTCCTTTGAATCGGCACTGCCCAATAACTATCTATTGAGTAAATCGATCGATTCCGAAATGAAAACAATTTCTCTGACCTATGGAGGTGAATTGTTTGATAAAGGAGAAGTCACTAAAATAAAAATGCGCATGCCAATTTATGGCCTTGATACATCTATGCTCACCGTCAGTCAGGGTTTTGCCTATTTAAAAAATGATGAAATTGATTCAGGAGAGGATCCCTTGGTCAATGCACTGAATGAGAAGGAAAATCAGTTAATACAGATCATGGGCGAAAAAAATGTGGCAGTCAATCAGTTGGAGACATTGCAGAACGAAATAAATACGGATAAACTCCTGAGCTGGCAACTATATAATGAACTCAAGGCTCAGTATCCTTCTATTTTGTCACTTATATTGTCACGGACGATTGAAAGTAATCAATCCACCCAGACGCGCGTGTGGGTCGTTGTGCTGATATTTGATGCCCGTGTTTATGAAAAAGAACGGAATCGAATCAAAGAGTGGTTGAAAGTTAGGTTGGATTTAAAAGAAGAGGATTTGCGATTGATTTTTGAGGTGGATACCAAAAAGTAATGTTGTCATTTTAGTAATTCAAAATTAAATAAATTGCTTCGTTTGAAATGAATTTTAGAAAGAAGTTATTTCATATAATATTCGGGACAGATACCAAAGCTGGGAGAACATTTGATGTTGTTTTGTTATGGCTTATTTTGGGCAGTGTATTAGTCGTTATGCTTGAAAGTATTCCAAAGCTACACTTTAAGTATTTGGGGTTATTTACGATTCTTGAATATATGTTTACTCTGATTTTTACAATCGAGTATTTAGTGAGAATTTGGACGGCCCCACGACCTTCAAAATATATTTTTAGTTTCTGGGGAGTCATCGACCTCTTGTCTATAGTTCCGACCTATTTAAGTTTGTTAATAGTTGGATCACAGTACCTGGTGGTGGTGCGCGTTTTCCGTTTACTGCGCATTTTCAGGATATTAAAACTAGCCCGGTTTCACAGAGAGTCGCGGATGTTGCTGGAAGCTTTACAGGCGAGCAACTATAGAATTGGCGTATTTCTAACTGCGGTGATAGCCATTGTGACGTTGTTGGGAACATTGATGTATGTTATAGAAGGTGGGAAAGATGGTTTTACCAGCATACCGCAAAGCATATACTGGGCGATCGTCACAGTGACAACTGTTGGATATGGAGATCTTGTACCTCATACAGTCCTGGGACAGTTTATTGCCTCATTTGCCATGATCCTAGGATACTCGATTATTGCGGTTCCTACCGGCATTGTCTCTGTCGAAATTGCGAAAGCATCGATGCATGCCAGAGAATGCAAACACTGTAAAACAATCAATGATTTATCCGCAAAGTTTTGCCTTCAGTGTGGTACGAAATTTTCAGAATCAGATATTAAATGATTGAGTCGAATTTTCGCAATCACTTGGTATCTATTTCTTTTTATGGTTTTCATCGTCTATTCCCCATTTAAATCAAGAATAATTTAATTCCCACATGCATCTATTCCACCTTTTTTCAATGGTCATTGTCTTATCGGCCGCATTTGCCTACATAAATTTTCGTGTGCTAAAGATGCCGAGTGCGATTGGCTTGATGTTGATGTCCTTGCTGTTTTCATTTGTTGTTTTGGCGGTGGGGACTATTTATCCATCGGTGAAGGATTTTATTGCAGAAGGCTTCATGGATTTTAATTTTAGTGAGTTGTTATTGGAGGTCATGCTGAGTTTTATGCTTTTTGCCGGCGCCATTCATATTAAGTATGAAGATCTATCGTCTGAGAAAGTCAGCATCATTCTTTTTTCAACGGTCAGTGTCCTCATCAGTACTTTTGTCGTCGGTTTTTCTGCGTTCTATTTACTCAACTTCTTTGGCGTCGAGGTGAAGTTAGTCCATGCCTTATTGTTTGGAGCACTGATCTCGCCAACAGATCCGATTGCTGTTTTAAGTATCCTAAAGAGTGCAGGCGTCTCCAAGTCATTGGAAACAAAAATTGCCGGTGAGTCTTTGTTTAATGATGGGGTAGCGGTGGTTGTGTTTTTGACGATTCTCAAACTCGCCCAGCCAGGTGCAGAGGTGGATTTTGGAAGCATCGCTATGTTGTTTGGGCAAGAAGCCGTTGGTGGCTTGCTTCTCGGTGCAGGGTTGGGATGGGTCGGATATAAGTTATTTGGAAGTATTGATAATTATCAAGTGGAAGTGATGATCACTTTAGGCATCGTCATGGGAGGCTATACGCTGGCACATTATATTCATGTGTCCGGTCCATTAGCCATGGTGGCTGCCGGTATTATTACGGGCAATCACAGTAAGAGCTTTGGGATGTCAGAAGAAACGGCCTCCTACATTGATAAATTCTGGGAGCTCATCGATGAAGTGATGAATGCCATTCTGTTTGTTTTGATTGGGTTGGAATTGTTGTTAGTCAGCAGAGATTTTACAATCCTTAAAGTGGCTGTTTTGTTGCTCATCATCAGTCTATTCTCCCGATATTTCTCATTGTTTATTCCATCCTTATTGATTCGTTTGAAGGAGGAAATAACGCAGCGCACATTAGTACTGCTGACATGGGGTGGACTCAGAGGAGGCATATCGATTGCCTTGGCGCTTTCTATTCAGCCCGAGATGCACAAAGAAATCTGGGTGACGATTACCTATGTCATTGTTTGTTTCTCGATCTTGGTGCAAGGGATGACGGTTGGGAAGTTGGCTAAAAAATTGAATTGAAAGGTAAGCTGATTTGGATTTACAAGGTCATTGATTGGATGAATATCAATAGCTACACGCCATGATTATTTAATAAAGTGTAACATTATAGCATTGGTTTTATTCGGATTAAGGAATGGGAATTACCTATATTTAGGGGTTCTAATATATGATGACCAACCAATGAAATACAATTTAAGATTCTTGCTTTTTGGGATATTTAGCATGACCTTTTTCACACAATGTTCTCCTGGATTAGAAAGTTATGCCGTGGGATTTGATGATATCAAAGCGAGCTCCCTTTCTTTTCTGGACAACGTTTTGGATGATGTCAGAATTGTTGGTTACGGAGAGGATACGCACGGCACCGCTGAATTCACCATGCTTGCAGAAGAATTGATGAAATACTTATCCGAAAAACAGGGTTTTAAGGTCTTTATAATCGAAACAGGATTTGGCGAAGGACAATTTCTGAACGACTATATTCAAGGGGAAAGAGATGATTTAAAAGCGATTTTAGAAAACCACAATTCAACCTGGAGGTATAAAACAAAGGAATTCTATCAGTTGGTTAATTGGCTGAAAGAATACAATCAAACGCATCCAGAAAAGATACATCTTTATGGGTGCGAAATGCAATATGTCATTTCCGATGTGAATAAGATTAGAGCATTTTTAGAAGCAGTAAATTCCGATTATGAAATTGACGGATTTGAAAAACATTTATGGCAACCTTTTGATGAAAATGAAAAAGTAAAGGATTATAATTCTTATGCCAATCTGAAGAAATACTTTCTTGAACATGAGGAAGTATTCAAAAACAAAACATCAGAAAGGGAATTTAGTTTGGCCTATCAACACATTGAAGTGTTAGGTCAATTTGTAACAGCTATTAACCAAAATGTCGAACAACGAAAACACGATTTTCGAGATATCTATATGGCAGAAAATATCCAATGGATTTTGAATTTTCACGGAGATAAATCTAAAGCGCTTTATTGGGCTCACAATGCGCACGTGGGTGATTGGGTCGATAATGGAATCGTAGATGTGACAGGGCATCAATTGAGGAAAATTTATCAAAACACCTATTTTAACATCGCTACAGATTTTGGCATTGGAGAGTTCGTAGCTTATTCGCGCGAATGGAAAATGGAAGTATTTGGTTATGACAAGGTTTTGGAGAATACATTTACAGCCTATTTAAAAAATCTTGGGGAACCTAATACATTTCTAAACTTCCGCAAAGCAAGGGAGGATAAAAAACTAGCTGAATATCTAAATACAGCATTGACCACGATGAGTGGTGCCGGTGCACAAATCAGAGAAAGTGAAACCGAAACGAAGGAACTAGGAAAAGCATTTGATGCAATTATTTATCTTGATCATACAAGTAAATTGAATTTCACGGATTAGATAACACGATAACAACATGCCTATTGAATAGGCAAAGGTGTGCTAAATTTATAAGTATTTATTTATATCAAACTTTGCGCTAAACAGGAGATTTTAGTGTTTCAGGATTGCCTGCTTTTCATCTACTTGACTAATTTCAATTTTTTAAAATTAATAAGACAACAATGATTCGTATAGTTTATTTGTTTTTTATAGTTGCCTTCTTGTCCAGTTGCACTAGTAGCTTGACATTTAAGCAGGAAATTTATACAACAGACATTGATAATTATTGGATGGCGTATGATAAAATAGTCGCCACCAATGATTCGACCTTACAATATCAGTATATAAATGACTATTATATAAGCAAAGGATCAACAGGGTTGAAAAATATAATGTTGGCTAAAAATTATACCGCTAGTGACTATGTACAATCCATCAACAACTATCCTAAATTTTGGGCTTCCATTAGACCGAACACCTATTTGTCCAAGACGTATGATAAAAGGATAATGAATAGCATTGGAAAATTGCAAAAATTATATCCGGGATTAAAGCCGGTACCCATTTACTTCACAATTGGAGCTTTTCGTACGGGTGGAACTATATTTGACAATACAGTTTTAATTGGCACTGAATTGTCATTGGCTGACAAATCAACGCATATTGAAGAACTTCCTGAATGGCGTAAGCCGTTCTTCATTGATTACAATCCCATTGATGGAATTGAATTGTTGTGTACGCATGAATATGTCCATACACAACAATCGGCATTGATTGATAATTTATTGATATACTGCCTTTATGAAGGCGTTGCAGAATTTGTCTCCACAAAAGCCTTGGGTGTTCCCTCAAATACCCCGGCAATTCAGTTTGGCAAAGAAAATGAACGGGTTGTCAAACACAAATTTGAACAAGATTTATTCATTCCTCGAAATACGTACAATTGGATATGGGGTGAGAATCAAAATGAATTAAAGGTTAGGGATTTAGGGTACTATATTGGCTTTTCTATAGCGGAAGGCTACTTTAACAAAGCAATAGATAAATCCAAAGCAATAAAAGAAATGATTGAATTGGATTTTACCAATGATGATCAAATTGAATCATTTGTGGATGCCGCGACCTTTTTTTCTGACTCTCTTTCAATATTGTACAATAGGTTTGAAGAATCAATACCCACTGTTTTGTTTGTTGAACCTGCAATTAATGGCAGCTTAAATGTTTCTACAACAATCAGTACAATCACTATTCATTTTTCTGAACCAATGGACAAGGAGAGCAGAGGGTTTGATTATGGACCGCTAGGGGAAGATAATGTTTTGAGAATTGAAAAAGTTATAGGTTTTTCAGCGGATGGTTTGGCATTTACTTTCCAAGTAAAAATGGATTCAAATAGGCATTATCAGTCTATGGTGACGAATCGCTTCGTTTCGGAGAAAGGAATACCGTTAAAGCCTTTTTTATTTGATTTTGAAACACGGGAATAGTAAAAAGAGTAGCCCACTTGTGGTTAGACACTCTTCGGCCCCCCAATGTATTTGCAAGAATGCTAACCATTACAAATCACCAGCAAGACAATCTTGCAAGAATTTAAGTAATTTCACCTGACCATACCATACAAAATGAACACCTTCAAAGATTTCAAGATCAAAAAGCAGTTAATTAATGCTATTGATGAATTAGGTCTTGAAACACCAACGCCCATTCAAGAGGCATCCTATTCTACGATCCTGAGTGGTCGTGATATCGTGGGCATTGCACAAACCGGAACCGGAAAAACATTCGCCTATTTACTGCCTATTCTACAGGAATTGAAGTATTCAGAAGAGCCAAACCCAAGGATATTGATCCTGGTACCCACCAGAGAACTCGTTATTCAAGTTGTCAAAGAAATCGAAAAACTAACGTCTTACCTCACGATACGCGTATTGGGTGTATATGGGGGCACAAATATTAGCACGCAAAAAAAGGCTATTCACAATGGGCTGGATATCATTGTCGGCACGCCCCGCCGATTGTATGACCTTGCACTTTCGAATGTGTTGCGACTCAAATCAATCAAAAAACTGGTGATTGACGAAGTGGATATTATGCTAGACTTTGGGTACAAGACACAGCTGAAAAACATCTTTGAATACCTGCCTCCCAAAAGACAAAACATTCTCTTTTCTGCTACCATGACCACCTATGTCGATGAATTGATTGATGGTTTTCTGGTGGATCCGGCCAAAATAACGATTTCAATTAGTGGTACCCCTCTGGAAAATATTAGTCAGGAATCATATGCTGTTCCTAACTTTTATACCAAAGTCAACTTGTTAAACCATCTGTTAAAAGATAAAGAAGCATTTAGTAAAGTCTTACTTTTTGTTGGAACGCAGGTGAATGCTGATCGACTATTTGAAATCTTGGATTTTAATGATGAGCTTTCTCTAATTCACGCCAATAAGGAACAAAATTACCGTACGAAATCCATAGAAAAATTCGTCAGTGGTACCAGTAGAATTCTGATCGCCACGGATGTGATTTCCCGAGGTATTGACATTGGGAATATCTCTACAGTCATTAGTTTCGAAACTCCCTTCTATCCTGAAAACTATATCCATCGGATTGGGCGTACAGGTAGAGCGGAGCAACAAGGAAGATCTATACTGTTTTTCAGTGAGCAGGAAGCAGCATTAAAGGAGGCGATAGAAACCTTGATGAACTATGCTATTCCACTCAATGAATTTCCGGAAGAAGTGGAGGTGACTACCAAGCGCACGCCTGAGGAAATGACCGAGCCCATCATTCATCAGGAAATGTCTGATAGAGTTTCGGCGATTGAAAAAGGCGCTTCTTTCCATGAAAAGTCAGCCAAAAACAGTCGAGAGAAGGTGGCAAGAAAGAGTTACCACATGAAACTAAAAGAGCGCTTCAAAAAGCCGATCAGGCGTGGGGACAAGATTCTTAATATGAAAAAGAAAAATAAGAAGAAGTGAGGTTGGGGTGTGGCGGTCTCATTGTCCGATATATATGGTCAGGATATGGGTCATGGCTAGCTGTGGATATGCGCAATGAAAATCTCTAAAAACGCAATAGTAGATTGTTGATATTCAATGGATTGGAAATTTCGGGATTGCGTATATTTATGTGTTGAGCTTCATTATATCAAACTCATTTGAGAAATAGAAAGCGGGAAAGCCGAAAACCGACAAGAGTAGGCATTAAAATAACATCAACAAAAAAGAAGTAAGATGAAAAAATCATTAAAACCCTTAAAACAAACAATTGCCTTATTTGCCCTTTGCATCTCAGCTATAGGTTTTCAAAGCTGTAGCGAAAAACCAAATGAGAATGAAACACCAGCTGATAAATTTGATTTAACAATAGCCAAAGCTGAAATTGAAGAAGCTAATAAGAATTTCATGGCACTGGTTGCAGCCGGTGATTCAATTGGCTTGGCAAACGCATATACAATTGATGCAAAATTCATGAGTGCAGGAGCACCATCAGCAATCGGACGAGATAATATTCAAACAGCTTTGTCGGACATAATTAAATCGGGTATAACTAGTGTTGATATAAGGCTAGAAAATGTTTATGGCACAGAGGACCTAATCGTTGAAGAAGGTGAATTAACGATTTTTGTTGGGGATGCTGCTGTTGCGGAAGAAAAATACATTGTCCTTTGGAAAAAAGAAGACGGAAAATGGAAATTATTCCGAGATATTTTCAACTCCAACTTGCCATCCGAATAACAACCAATTTAAATAATTAATCATTAACCAAAACGAATGTTATGACAACTGAACAAAACGTTCAAGTTATTGACTCTTTGTACAACGCTTTTTCAACTGGCGATATACCAACTGTTCTTGGATTGATGCATCCTAAAATTGTATGGAATGAAGCCGAAAGTAATTCGCTTGCAGATGGCAATCCCTACATTGGTCCAGATGCAATTTTAGAAGGCGTATTTGCTCGTCTTGGAGCTAACCATGAGCACTTTGGATTGCAGGATGTTAAAGTTCACGGCATGAATGACAATAAAGTTTTTGCTTCTTTACGATATGATGCCAAAGTCAAAGCAACTGGAAAGGCTTATAATGCACAAGCCGCACATCTATGGACACTTAATGATGAAGGAAAAATTACTGCCTTTCAACAATATATTGATACGAAGAAATTGGCAGACGCTGAAAAATGATTTTACCTGTAGCGAGTGATAAGTGATTAAAAGTATCGACCTATGCGCAATACTCTTCGGGGCACTGCGCATAGGCATTGTTGTGTGCAATCAAAGAAATGACAGACGAACAACTTCAAAGTAAATTCACTATGAAAACAGTAATTGCTCTTATGTGTATTTTTTCTCTTTTGATAAATTCGTCTTGTAAAAATGTGATTGAAAAGGAAGGTTACGTAAATGTTGAAGGTGGTAAAATATGGTACAAAATTGTGGGGGAAGGCGATGGAATTCCTCTATTAATTCTTCATGGTGGACCAGGTTCTAGTAGTTGTTCAATGATCCCTGGATTCTCTCTATTGGCCAAAGACCGCCCAGTAATATTCTATGACCAACTAGGTTCAGGAAATTCGGACAGACCTACTGATACATCCCTTTGGAAAACGGAACGATTTGTAAATGAAATAGACTTATTAAGAAGTGCCTTGGAATTGGATAATCTACACATATTGGGACAATCTTGTGGCAGCACATTTTTAATAGAATACATGATTACAAAGCAACCGAAAGGGGTGAAATCTGTAATTTTCTCAAGCCCACATATCAGTAGTCCTGATTGGATGGTAGATGCCAAAATTTTGCTTTCGCAACTGCCTGTTAATGTTCAGGACACGATTATTAAATACGAAGCTTTAAAAAATTACAACGCACCTCAGTATCTTGCTGCTACTGATTCGTTTTATGTCAGACACATGTCCAGAAAGAGTTGGCCGATAATCCCAAACATAGAATGTGAAAATGTACCCGGTTTCAATGATCAAATTTATGAATATATGTGGGGCCCAACGGAGTTTAATATTACTGGCACCCTTAAGGATTTTGATAGAACAGCTGACCTTTATAAAATCACCGAACCAATACTTTTTATGGCAGGTGAATATGATGAAGCAAGACCAGAGACGATGTACAAATATCAAAAATTATCTAGAAATGCAACTGTTGAAATTATTGACGATGCCGCACATAAGACAATGATCGATCAGCCAGAAAAAATATATGAAGTAATTAGTAAGTTTCTAAATGAAGTTGAAAAGATTAAATAAAGACGGCACACAACTATTTATATAAAAGATAGGTGTAATAGTGCTAAATTCAAAGTTATTGGCTCTTATCAAATTTTGTGCTTGAACGAAATTTTGATGCTACAAAATCGCCTGCTTTTCATATACTAAACATTATCAGCCCTCAAAAAAATAGGATACAGCAAGCTATATACTTAAGAGAAACACATCGAAATACTCATGGAAATTTCCTGAAAGTAGTAAAAACTTATCCTTCAACTGATAAGAGAAGAATGTTGTCATTAGCTATTGCTGGGAGTTTTAAATAGGAGCAAATGCTTGTTTCATTTTGAAAGCTAACCCTTCAACAGCATAGATACCAGCCTTCATAATCAATTATTAAACCGATAGATCAACTGTCCTCGAATCTCACTGCGCACATTTCCTGCTATTTCATCCTGTCCGCTTCCAATCGAATCAGCGTCCAGAATGCGCGTTTGAGCATATTTTATTTCCGCTGTTAGATTGCGGATGCCTTTGTAACGCACATTGATATAGAACCTCGATCCCTGATTACTGAAAGCGGGAATGGTGTAGTAGTAGGTCAGATCATTTTCATAGGTATAGACTCGTGTGTCATAACCATCTGTATCAAAGATACTGACACGGGCACTAAAGGACCAGGGAATTGACGAAGGAGAATAGATGATGTCCTGATAGACCAGAAAACCGGCCTGTTTGTCGTTTTCCAAACGATAGGTCGTCCATTCCAATCGCGTCCTAAGCTGAATTTCTTTGTTTATTATATTTCTGATGTGCAATCTCGCTTGTGAACGATGTTGATCAACCACCTCTGCAATGGCACTGCCGGTTGGCCGTAAATTGGTGCCGGTAGTTTTCGATCTGAACTGCCCGTAGATTTCAAGACGACGCTTTGCGATGTAGGTGACCCTGGCAAAATATTCTTTCCCTTCCGTAGGACTGTCGATATTAAATCGAAGCCATGGGTGTGACCAGATGTCTTGATAGATCTGAATCTTCCACTTGGCGGTTGGCGTGATCTCTAGTCCGGTATAGAGGCCAATTTCATTATTGGCCAATGAACCTTCACCAAATGCATTTGGTGTTAGCGCCTGATAATCTTTCGCATACGATCGGAAGAGGAGAACGGCGGAAATATGTTTGTCAATACCAGCAAGAAGACCATTCAACGTGGAGATAGCCCCATTATCACTCATAGCCGTTTCGCCATAGAAATGAAGACCACCCATCCAAAGTCCATAGTCTACACTGACGTTGGATAGTTTATCACCATTGAAATAGTATTGGTTATACAGATCAGGCTTCCTGTTCAATGGTTTGCTGAGTCGGCTGTGGAGTGCATTGAGGGCCACATGGGCTTTGCGTCGGGTATAGGCGATGCTCACCCCCCCTTGGGTCAGATCAATGGCATTTTCATCGGCAATTTCTGATTGGGTCCGGTGGAGGTTGGAGCTTTGTAAGCTGGATATATCACTGATGATGTCAGAAATTTCACCATCGATACGAATAGTGTCCGTGAGTAGATTCCCATCTCGTTTATGTGAACTCCCCAATAAAGTGACTGTCAGGTGATCAATAGGCTGTATCGATATAGCGGCTCCTCGAAGGAAATTGTTTTCCTCCACAGATCGATAGGCGCGCAGTGGACTACCGGATCTTTTGACGTCCACCACAAAACTGCTTTTACGCACGCCAAATCCAGAATGCATGATCAGTCCTTGTCCAAAATTGGCATTATAATCACCAACCATCAATGCTTTAAGCCAAGGTCTGTAATTGGTCAGCGATAAGTGAACAGAATAAAAGTCAAAGCCTGCTGGATTAGAACCTTTGAAAAATGCTTCCCCGGCATCTTTTTCCATCGTGACTCCATAACTAAGCGTATTCCCATTGCGGTGGCGATACCTCATGTATAGTTTGTCAGGATTACCCTCAAAAGCAGGTTCTTCGCCCAAGTATCCTCTCGATTTCTGAATCGTTCTGCCGGTTCTGATAAATAACTCATTTTGCCCTTTAGTCCACAATTCGCCAAAAGGCACTGCCCGCGATTCAATGATTCGGCCCGGGACAACAGCCACTTCTTTCAGTAATCGGATGATATCAGGATCAAAACCAGGAATAGATTGCAGTTCTAATAGATTCAACAATGGACCATTTTGAATAATATGGTTCTGCAGATTTCTATAGGCAAGTTCAGGAATTATTTTCCACTGCATAAGTTGAGCCGCCTCCGGTGAATTGATATTGATCGGCGAGCGATTCCATATTTCCAGCAAACTACCTATTTCATTGTAGTCAAACTCTTCACCACCATCCTGATTTTCAGTGACTATTTCTAGAAACTGCGCGAGGTAGTCTTCAGTAATCTGGCCATGTACTTGCGTCAGACTTAATAGCAGGTAGAGGATCCCTGTTAGTTTGAGATGGATATGGTTGGAAAGTCGCACTAAAAGCGAAAATAGGGTTTTCCCGTTTGCTGACAAGTGATATTTTGTAATTCAACAAAAATCTCTTTAACCCAAAAGTAAAGAGGCTAACCAGAAATTCTGATCAGCCTCTTTTTATTTGTTATCTACTTTAAAAACCGGTTGCTTACGAAGTAACCAAAGTTTCTGTGCGTACAGTTTTGATGATTCTTGCGGCGACGATATAAGGGTCAGCATTTGAAGATGGTCTGCGATCTTCCAGGTAGCCTTTCCAACCATTCGTAGCGGTGTGAATCGGAATGCGGATAGAAGCACCACGGTCACTTACGCCATAACTGAATGTATGCATGGATTGTGTTTCGTGTTTGCCGGTCAAGCGCAAATGATTGTCAGATCCATATACATCAATGTGCTCTTTGTGGACAGCTCTGAAACTTTCGCATATAGCTTCGAAAAGTTCTTTGCCTCCTACATTACGCATTTCATTGTTAGAGAAGTTAACGTGCATGCCGGAACCATTCCAGTCACCTTGAACAGGCTTTGGATGTAGGTTGATAAGCACATTGTATTTTTCGGAGATGCGATAGAGTAGGTAGCGACTCACTACTAATTCGTCAGCTGCTTTTTTACCGCCTTTCGCAAACACTTGATATTCCCACTGGCCTAAAAGTACTTCTGCATTGATCCCTGTGATACCGATACCGGCTTCAAGGCAGGCATCCATATGTTCTTCAACGATATCCCGTCCGGCTACGTTTTTATAGCCTACAGCACAGTAGTAAGGGCCTTGTGGTTCAGGGAAGCCGTTTTCCGGGAAGCCAAGAGGAGCGCCATTCGATTCTAAAACATACTCTTGCTCGTAACCAAACCAAAAATCATCAGTATTGTCAGGAATCAAATGTCTCATGTTTGTTTCATGAGGGGTGCCATCTGAATTGAAAACTTCACATACAGCTAGCCATGCATTCTTTCGCTGAGGATCCGGATAGACCGCAACTGGTCTCAATAAGCAATCAGAAAAATGACCATTTGCTTGATTGGTGCTACTTCCATCAAAAGACCACTCAGGAAGCACATCAATGGCACCATTGTAATTTTCCAAATCAATTACTTTGGTTTTGCTTCTCAAGGTAGCTTCCGGTTTCTTGCCATCAAGCCAGATGTACTCAAATTTCAACTTAGCCATATTGTTTTGGTTGTTATTTTAGATTACAAATGAGTGTTTTCTCCTATATGTGGTGCAAATCTAAGCGCACTTCCCACGTAATTACTTTAAAAGATTTTGATTAACGTTATGGCTAAAGAGCTATATTGTATTATATTTGTATGTAAATCAGGTATTTGTAATGTAGTTTATTGTTATGCCCATAGCCCAATCCGAGCAATTATTTACGATTATTAAGTCCTTGACCAAGGCCGAGAAGCGAAATTTCAGGCTCTATGTCCAGCGTTTACAGAGTAATGAAGACGTTCTTTATGTCCGATTGTTTGATGTCCTGGACAAAGCCGATGAATATAATGAGGCAGAAGTCCTTGAGAAACTCGGGAAGATCTCTAAGTCTCAGTTTGTTAATGTTAAAAGACACCTATATACTCAGGTACTGAAAAGCCTTCGATTGATTTTTGAGAATATTGAATCTATTAAGGTCCGGGAGCAAATTGATTTTTCGCACATTCTGTACAATAAGGGATTGTATCTCCAGTCCAACAAGCTTTTGGATCGTGTCAAAGAAATGCTACCCGAAAGCGGCCACGATTTACTGCGTCTCGAGATCATCGAGTTCCAAAAGTTTATCGAAGAACGACACATTACAAGAAGTAGAAAGAAATCAGGCAAAGTACAATCCTTACTGACAGAATCAGAGAATCAGGAGTTAAGAGTTTCCAATATTGTGATGCTGAGTAATCTGAAGATTAAAATTCATGGCTGGTATATCGAAACAGGACACGTCAGGGATCAAAAGGATCACTTCCAGTTGCAAACCTATTTTGATTCAGAACTTCGAAAAGTCAGAACAACAGATCTGTCTTTGGTTGAAGAGATTTATTTGCAGCAGATTTATATGTGGTTCTACTACATCATGCTTGATTTCGAAAATTGTCATAAGCATGCAGAGGCTTGGGTCAAAGCCTTTGATGATCATCCTTCCTATATGCGCGAAGATCCGGTCTTGTACATGCGAGGCATTTCCTATCAATTGACTTCCTTGTATAGTATGCGCGACTATGTGCGCTATGAGAAGGTGCTTGAGAAATTTGAGCAGTTTACAATTTCGCATGAAAAGTATTTTGACATGACCGGTCAGATTATTAGCTTCCTCTATCTGTATACGGCTAAAATCAATCGCCACTTTATTGAAGGCTCTTTCGAAGAAGGACTTAAACTGGAACCGGAAATCAACAGGTTGATTAAAAGATTCGGACGGTTTATTGATATACATCGCATCATGGTTTTTAATTACAAAACGGCTTGGTTGGCGATGGGCTCAGGTAATCCGGGATTGTGTATCGAGTATCTGAATAAAATAATCAACCTACAAGCAGCAGGTCATTTGCGAACAGATATCCAGTGTTATGCCCGATTGATGCACTTAATGGCCCATTTTGAACTAGGGCATTATAATTTATTAGAACATCTGGTAGAAAGTGTAGGGCGTTTTTTTAGTAAAATGCGCGATTTAAATGAAGTTCAAAAAGTATTGTTTCAATTTTTCAGAAACAATCTCGATGTCAAAGACAAGGATATGAAGAATAGCCTACATGCGCTGAAGAAAGAGATCATAAGACTGGAGTTGAATCCCTATGAAGGCAGAACATTCCATCACTTGGATATTATCGCTTGGATTGATAGTCGCATACAGGGTGTGACGATTGGGGATGTGATCAGTGATCGGTTTAAGGCAAAGAATTAGTATCAACCATTTGATGGTTGTAGTTTGCAGCCTCTTATGAAAAATTGAATTGACACAAATATTTTAATAAAATTTTATGAGTAATATAATTGTTCTGGGTGCAGGTATGGTGGGTAGTGCGATTGCGATTGATTTAAATCACAAACATGATGTGACGCTGACAGATATCAGTGAGCAAAGACTCGATTATCTCAGCGCCAAAAATCCTTCATTGAGCACATTAGTTTTAGATGTCACAGAGGCACAAGCTTTGAAAAAGGCTATTGGTGCATTCGATTTGGTGGTTTGTGCAGTTCCGGGGTTCCTGGGTTACAACACCTTGAAAAATATTATTGAAGCCGGAAAAAACGTCATTGATATTTCATTTTTTCCAGAGCATTCACTTGATCTTGATGCACTGGCCAAAGCGAATCATGTAACGGCCATCGTGGATTGTGGTGTTGCTCCGGGCATGGACAATATAATCCTTGGGCGTTACAATGAGATTTTGAAACTTACAGATTTTGAATGTCTTGTGGGTGGTTTGCCGAAGGTCAAAAAATGGCCTTTCTTTTACAAAGCTCCTTTCTCACCGATAGATGTGATTGAAGAGTATACCCGTCCTGCGCGGTATGTTGAAAACGGAAACTTAGTAGTTCGTGAGCCACTGACGGATTGTGAATATGTTACTTTTGAAAATATTGGTACGCTTCAATCTTTTAATTCGGATGGTTTGCGTTCATTGCTTTATACCATGCCGCATATCAACAATATGATTGAAAAGACCCTTCGCTATCCCGGACATGTAGATGCAGTATTGACATTGAAGGAAAGTGGATTCTTCGCCACTGAAAAAATCAAAGTGGATGGACATGATATTTCACCGCTTGACTTTACCAGTCAGATACTTTTTGATGAATGGAAACTCGCAGAGACTGAAGAAGAGTTGACCGTGATGCGAGTAACCCTAAAAGGGGAAGATCCAAAAGGTATTCGCACGGAGGTGGTGTATGATTTATATGATGAATACGATCAGGCAACACAAACTTCTTCCATGGCGCGTACGACTGGATATACTGCGGCAGCGGCAGCAAATCTTTTCCTCGAAGGTCTATTTGTTGAAAAAGGAGTTTTTCCACCCGAATTGGTTGGAAAGCATGAGAAATGCTTTGATTATTTTTTGAAATACCTGAGCGAACGAGGTGTTTACTACAAAAAGACCACGAAGCAATTGAATTAGGATCTAATCGGTAGGTCTGCTCATCAGGAAATTCCTTAACATTGTCCCATTATGAAGCTACGCACGATATTTATGATTCTTGGCTTTGTCCTTTTTATCCTGGGCATGCTTTCTCTTGTACTGACGCTGATTGGGGCTAATTTTAGTTATCTGGCATGGATCGACAAGCCGGGTAGTCCCAGAGGGCTGTTAATCAGGTTGTTTATGATTGGGGGTGGATTGATCATGAGTTATATGGCACTCAATCCGGATAGCAAGGATGAAAATAAATCTACACCCGACCGATAAACACTTCCGGAACAATGGCCATGGCCTCTAAAAAGGCTTCCTGATTTAATCCGGTAGGAATTTTCTCTGAATCAAAATAATGCAATAAATTTTCTGTTGGCATATTTCCGGTCAACTCATCCTTTGCCATTGGGCAGCCACCATATCCTTTCATCGCAGCATCAAATCTTCGGCAACCACTATTGTAGGCCGCTTCGATTTTCTCTTTCCAATTGTGTGCCTGTGTGTGGAGGTGAGCTCCAAATTCAACATCCGGATAGGGTGGAATCAAATTAGAAAATAAGTAGTCTATGTTTTCCGGATTTGAAACGCCAATGGTATCGGAGAGCGCAAGAATCTTAATTTCCATATCTGCCAGATGATCGACCCAGCCTTGTACGATTTCTACATTCCAGGGATCACCATATGGATTGCCGAATCCCATCGAAAGATAGACCACCAGTTTTCTGTTATTGGCCACACACAAATCCTGAATTTCAGCCACACGACCAAGTGATTCTTCGATGGTAGCATTCGTATTCCGCAATTGAAATGTTTCGGAGACGGAGAATGGATAACCTAAATAGGAGACTTCCTCAAACTGAAGCGCATCGATTGCCCCTCTTTTATTGGCGACGATTGCCAGTAGTTTTGATGCGCTGGCAGATAGATCGAGCATGGACAACAGCTCAGAGGTATCTTTCATTTGCGGGATCGCTTTGGGCGAAACAAACGAACCAAAATCAATCGTATCAAATCCAACCTTCAATAGGCTATTGATATACCGGGCCTTCAATTCAGTGGGAACGAATTGATGTAGGCCTTGCATGGCATCTCGTGGACATTCAACGATTTTAAGCATCAGATTGCAAAAGTAGTATATTTAGTTTAGCCTGTCTGTAGGGCATACCTCTCATTTACCTATAGATTGCGCTGTAAATTGTTTAAATTTAGAATTAAATCTACTCATTATGCGCGCTTTGGATCAACTGCTGGAAGAGTATGGTTCCAGTCATAAGAATGCAACAAATAAACTAATACACTGGTTTTGTGTCCCGGCGATTATGTTCAGTTTGATTGCTCTTTTGTTTTCCATTCCATTTTTTGTGGAGCGAACATTATTCGCCAACTGGGCTTTTGTATTTCTCGCGGCGGCATTGCTGTATTATCTCCGACTATCCTTTGTGATGTTTCTTGGTTTTATTGTGATCGGTGGATTATTCCTTTGGGGTTCTGCTGCGCTCTATTTTAGTCTCGATGCCGATGCCGGCAAACTGGCGATCTATGCATTAATCATTTTTGTGATCGCCTGGATCGGACAGTTTATCGGCCATAAGATTGAAGGGAAGAAGCCTTCGTTTTTAAAAGATGTACAGTTTCTGTTGATCGGTCCTGCATGGTTGTTGCACTTTATTTTTAAGAAAGTTGGATTGAAGTATTAAAAGGGTGATTCGCCTTTCCAATGGCGAAAAAAAGGGAAGCAGAATGATTTTATTTTTCTACGACCTCTGCGGGAGATTTTTCAAGAAAAGGGAAAAATATTCAATCACATGGAGAGGGCTTTCTCTCCCCAAGCAAAGTATGTCGGCCCTTCAGGCCTTGGGAAATGGGGCCTGCTTTTTACGTGAGTTTGTACCCCACGCTAAAGTATTTCGCCCTTTCAGGGCTTGGCGTATTGGGTCTGTTCTTTAATTGGAGTTTATAACATATGCTAGGGTATGTCGCTCCGCCTGAGGCGGACTTTAGTGTGATCATATCTGATTCATTTTGTGTGCTTCACCCATCGCAGAATCCTTAAATAAACTAAACACTTCGCTCGAAGTAGTCGATCCTTGGGATGGCGAAGGCGAGTCTTCACAACAAGCGCCCACAGCGCTGCTCCCGCTTAGCGGGAAAACACCTTCGCTCGCAGTAGCCGACCCATTGGGAGGGCGGAGGCGAGTCTAAACTCACTCGACTATCTAATCCTCCTGCTCTAGCAATCCAATCCGCTCAGCAATCTTATATCGATTCCGATTAGGAGAATTACGGCTGATCATCTCCGCCAAAAATCCCGTAAGAAATAATTGTGACCCGATGATCAGGGTAAGTATTCCAAAAAAGAAAACAGGTCGATCTGATATACGGACGATGTCCATTGACAGTTTCAAAATACTGAGGTACGCTAATATGCCGAAGCCAACACCAAAGAAAATAACACCCAAGGTGCCAAAAAAGTGCATGGGACGTTTGGCAAACTTGCCAACAAACATGATGGACATGATATCCAAAAAGCCATTGAGCATACGCTCCCAGCCAAACTTACTATATCCGAATTTTCTCTGTTGATGCTCGACAACTTTTTCTCCGATGCGTTTGAAACCAGCCCACTTGGCGATGACCGGAATATACCGGTGCATCTCCCCATAGACTTCTATATTTTTGATGACTTCGTTTTTATAGGCTTTCAAACCACAATTAAAATCATGAAGTTTGATACCGCTGGCACGACGAGTGACGCCATTGAATAGTTTAGAGGGAAGGGTTTTACCAATGGGATCTTTTCTGTTTTTCTTCCACCCACTGACGAGATCAAAATTATCTTCGTTGATCATGCGCATGAGTTCCGGAATCTCCTCCGGCGAATCCTGAAGATCCGCATCCATGGTGATCACGACATTTCCCGAAGCGGCTTCGAATCCTTTTTGCAACGCAGCAGACTTGCCATAATTTCTTCTGAATCGAATGCCTTTTATCCAAGGATGTTTTTTTGAGAGAGTAGAAGTTACTTCCCATGTTTTGTCATCACTGCCATCATCAATGATGATCACTTCAAAGTGAAGGATTCCATTGGCCGTGACGACGCGGTCGATCCATGCCATCAGTTCAGGCAGTGATTCTTCTTCGTTAAACGTAGGGATGATGAGTGATAGATCCAGTTCGTTTTCAGCCATAGGTTGTGTTAGTCCGCCGGAATAAATGGTGGGGCATCTTTTTTAAGCAGTGCGGTTGCGATCAGGGATTTAACCATGCCCCAGAATAGGACAGACACAGCTGCAATCAAACTCATGATCATAGGGTTCATAAAATAACCCATCCATTGTCTGGCCATTGCCATTTGCTCTTCAGGCATATTTTGTTCTTCCCACTGCGCTTCCGTCATCGCCGTGATTTTGTCGATCATACCCGGATCAATAAACTTTATGTAAATAAAAGTAAATAGTGCAGAAACAATTGCTGCTATGAGCGTAATCGCCATACCTGATTTAAATCCTTGTCCAAAAGAAAGGAAACCATCGAGTTGCGTATCACGCACTTCTTTGATGCCGAGATAAATAGTGAAAAAAGTAGCGCCCAAAACTAGCGCATTACTGAGCAAAGCCGTCATGCTGAAACCACCGCCTTCCTGAAGCCCTAGTATATTATTAATCAGTGCAAAAATCACATACACCATTCCGGTGATTAATCCCCATTTCATCGTTGTTGACATAGTTCGTTAAGTTTTGTTTGAATAGACAATGATCAAATATATCAATTTAACACCACATGATCCTTTATGATGGTTCCGATGACCTTTCCGGAAAAGGAATGCCCCTTTAACGCATCATTACTTGAAAGGGAATGTTTTGTTCCATCATAGTGCCATTCAGTATCCGGATCAAAGAGTGTTAATTCAGCTTTTTCGCCTTTGCTGATTTTAGGAACGGCTATGCCAAGAATATTTCTTGGGCCGGAGCAGAATTTATCAATAATATCCTTCAGCGGCATAACTTCACGAAGGGCAGTGTGCGCAGCTCCAAACGCCGTTTCCAATCCAATTGAACCAAAGGAAGCAAAAGTAAACTCACATTCTTTGGTTTCTACTTCCATCGGTTGATGAATGGAAGATATATGATCGATGGTTCCCTCTTTTAATCCTTTGATGAGTGCTTTTCTATCTTTTTGTGTTCGAAACGGAGGTAATACCTTCATGTGACTGTTAAAGTCTCCCACTTCTTTATCTTCCAATAGCAGATGCATGGCAGGCACATCGGCTGTTATCCGTAGTTTTTCTGATTTACTACGTTGAATGATCGGAATGGAAGGAGCTGCTGAAATCGCATGGAAGTGTAATCTTGATCCGGTATAAGCAACCAACTGAATATCTCGTTGTACAGTAATTTCTTCACCGACAGAAGGAATACCGGTAAGCCCCATGGACGTGCTGACGATGCCCTCATGCATCTGCCCCTTGGCAGTGATCGTTCTGTTCAAAGGAAAATCAATGATGACGGAGTTGTATGGAATCACATACTCTAATGCCCTGGTCAACAGACCAGTTTCTAGCGGATCCTTTCGTCCATCACTGAAAGCTACAGCACCGGCATGGATCATGTCAATGATTTCTGTGAGATCATGTCCTTCCAGATCTTGAGATACGGCGCCGATCGGGTAGAGTGCGACGACCACCGAAGGATTGAGCTGTTGGATGTACTCGATTTCCAGTCTGCTGTGTATCGGTGGGTTTGTTCTTGGAAAAGTAGCAATTGCAGTATATCCACCGGCGCGAGCAGCTTTTCCGAGAGAAATATATGTTTCTCGATGCTCAAAACCCGGTTGACCACATTGGGCACCGATGTCCAACCATCCCGGAGAAACATGTAGGTTCTTTGATTCTATAATCTTAGCCTTGCTATCCGTAATTGATTTGGCAATTTGGGTGATGATGCCATTTTCTATTAGAATATCCTTCTTAGTGGATACTTCTGATCCAGGCTGAAGTATGGTTGCTTTTTTGATTAGTATTTTCATAGCCAATTAATAGAAATATTCATATAGCACGATTCCCGGTTATCCATTTTTCCAAAGTCGTATCAAAGCGATTTCTACACCCAAAAATAATAACCCCAATAGAATGCACCATTTCCACAGAAGCTTTCCTTCCCGGTTGGATTTGATGAGTTGTGTAAAGTTAGTTTCTTCTGATTCATCCCAAACAGTTAGACCGCTTTGTTTGCCAAGGGTACTAAAATCAGTGGTGGCCAGATTTGATTCTCTTCGGTCATAGTTGAAAGCAAGAGCAGCGACCAGCTCGTCATTCTGCTTGAGTTGATAGATCCCGGAAGCAACCACCTGTCCTGATACATCAATCAACATCTTTGATCCCATGGGAGAGATCCCGGGAATAAATTCAGCAGGACCTGATAATGAAACAGGACTTTGTTGGTCGAGAAGTGCTTTGTCCAGTGGAATCAGATTGTCAATGCCAATGGTATAGGCTAGTTTTCTGGCATCGCTGGAGTATAGCGTCAGATTGTAAAGAAGCGGTACAAAGATCTCCGGTTGAATAGACAGATTGTTGATATCCTCATTTAATGGCGAGGAGAGCACACAAAAGGCTCCTTTTCCAAAAGTGTAAAAAGTTAGTAGATCACCACCATCTCGGAAAGTCAAAAGAGATTCACCTTTAGAACCTGCTTTTGGGGAAGGAAAGGAAGCTGTCACTTTCGGAAGACGCATATTCGGGCGCATGCGATTGAACACTCCTTTGTAAATGAATGCTTCGCTATTGAGTTTGCCTACTTCCCGATCAGCGACAGACCATGGAAGAAAGGAACGAGCATTCATTTCTTTTAGAAGCGCATTGTATTGTTCCAGCGGTCCATTTTCTGCAGGCACAAATAATACATTGCCGCCTTCTTCAATATATTTTTTCAATCCGGAGATGAGGCCGGATGGCATCGATTCTAATTCATTGAGAATAATCAGATTGAATTCTTGAAAACGGGCATAGGGAATTTGTTTGGCTAGGACATTTTCCACAACAAAATAATCAGGATCTGCAAAAACGGCAGATGCTTTTTTGTTTTCACTTTGCTCATTGATATTAAGAACCTGCAGATTTTCCGCTACATAAAAACTTAAGAAGTAAGTGTCATCAAAAGTGACAGGATAATCACTGATACGTATGGCAACTGTATGCCAACCTGTATTGAGTATGGTGATATTCGCAGTGTCTATAACGATCTCACCGGTGGCGATATCGAATGTCCCTTCCGGTCGTTCCTGGCCATCCAGACCAATAATCACCCGAATATTGTCAGCTTCTTCGGCTGCATAGTTTTGGACGGAAAATAATAATGTGGAAATTTGATTCAAGGATTGAACAGGCGATTCAAACCATGCGCTATCAATAGCTACATTCTTTTCTCTGACTCCACGCATCGGAAGCAGATTGATAGGATGAAGAGAGTCTGAAGCTTTCAGATCATAAATGGTCTTTTGAAAATCAGAGATCATCCAGGAGACAGGATTTCCTTCTTCTCTCGAGAAAGATTGTTTTTGTCTGGCAGCGATCACAGATAATGGCTTGACCAAAGGAGTGAAGTCCATTTCTTCCAACCGGATGAGCGCTTCATCCCTGCTGATCCACTGATTTTGTGAAGGAGACATCTCATGCCCCAACACTTGAAAATGATCTTCCTGCCCATAGCCGAGGATTACTTCCTGTGCTTTTAGGCGTGATCGATCAAAAAGGGAGAGATCTTTTCCAAAAGATTGCATCGAAAAAGAATTGTCGACAAACACGCTAATATTCCTGATTCCCGTCTGAAGAGATTCGTTCAGCGGGATAATGGGTTGCGCAAAGGCAAGAATGACAAACGCCATTGCCAGAAGTCTGGAGATCAGAATCAGTAAATTCCTCAATCGATTCCGTGCGGAAGTCTCTTCTTTTACTTCACGTAGAAATCGTAAGTTGCTGAAATAGACCTTTTTATATCGCCTAAAATAAAAAAGGTGAAGAATGATGGGGATGGAAAGTGCGGTCAACGCCCACAAAAATGTTGGATATAGAAACTGCATCGTGCGCCAAAGATAGTTCTCCAAAAGGCATTAAAAAAAGAAAAGCCTGCTGTCGGTATCAACAGCAGGCTTTTTTAGACTTGTTTCGTCATATAAATGACCGATTTAACTTATCTCACAACAATCTGACGAGCAGCAGTGCCTTCATCAAACTGGAATTGAAGTACATATTGTCCGGATAGATAATGCGCAACGTTCAGGTTGTAATAATTGTGATTAATACCTGAGTGAACTTCTATCAATGATCCTTTCATGTCATATATGCGTATGCTTCTGATTGGATATTCTTCGCGAACACCGATAAATACCTCTGTACTTGCCGGATTAGGATAAGTCACCATATCGATTTGCTCAATGTTGATCAAATCTTTTGTGCTGGTCAGATCAGCAAGATTAAGGGCTGAATAAAGTCGTGGAAGTACATAGGCAAAGATGCTGTCAATATACATATTCGCCTTTCCTCTGGTCATATCCGGATTGGTCATATAACCAGCGTCGCTGTTTACATTGGTGGCTGGATCCCAAAACTGCCATGGAGCACTATCAAAAGGTCCACCTGTTCCATAGATTGGGAACAATCCTTCATAGCCATCGTTTCGTGCATCAATGGCAGCAGTTACCTCAACCTGGAAATCAGTTACATTTTTTGGATTGAGGGAAGCATTGTTTCCATATTCATTGGCTAGCTTTTGAACTAGGTAAGATCCTTGTACTTCAACGACCTCCAGATTGACCACAGGAACCAAAACGATACCTTCAACATAAGGTGCAAATGGATCGTAAGGACACTGTATAGAGATAATCGGAGGCTGTCCCGGATCTATCCAAGCGGTATCCGCAATAGCACCTCCAAGATTAACGGAAGCCGCAAAGGAGGATGAGTAGCCTACATGATTAGGATAACAAAGTGTGTCACCCGCCGGGAATGGAAGGGGAGCACCTGGACTGATACCTACTGTGGTAGCTTCAGGATTTCCGTTGATCGGTTGAATGATCATCGGTATAAATCCGCCCATACCATCAGAAATGAGGAACTTACCATTTGAAGCGGTTGGGATTTTAATATAATCATCAAGTGCGCTGGTATTCATCCCAACATATCCTCCGGTACCTTCACCCATGTGAACGATGCGATTGGTATCAATTCTGAACGGGTTGCCAAGTTCAGCAACGGTTCTTTTCCAATAGCGAACACAAGTATTTGCATCCTGGACACCGCGATATGCAGCATTGATGAGTGTAAATACACGCTCATCTTGAGTAGGAGCCACCGGATTCCATCCAAGACGATAGTCAGCAGAAGCAGCTACATAGCCGGCTCTAGCTAATCGTCTGCACATTTCTACAGCAGCACTGTCTGTTTTCGTTCCGCCGATACTACCATTTTGTGGAAAAGGAAGGAAGTTTCCGGTATGCCAAAAAATAACAAGTGGTCTCAGATCAGATGTATCGCCTACAGGTTCATAGACATCCATCACCAATTCTTGAGGAATCGCTTCTCCAACTATCTGAAAGGCTAAAATAGTAGCGTTGACTCCAAATGTTTGGTTGGAAGTCACTGAGACTTCAGCATACACATCCTCGAGAAAAGGATGTTGTGCTGTCGCAATGATAGTAAGACTCAGAAAAATAGATGCTAAGTAAAATCTTTTCATAATTTTCAATGATTTAGGTAATTAAATTTAATGCTTAGTTTTTAACAAATTCATAAAGTAAACTGATATACGCTAATCGGCCGATAGAGGGGCCGCCATAGGTTTCAAAGTGTTTGTTGTCAAGCACATTGGAAGCACCTAATTTAACAGTGGTATTTAATTTGTCCAAACCGATACTCACTTGTGCATCCAACAGATTGTATGCAGGTATATAGCCCGAAAATTGTGGTGAACCCTCATAAGTGAATCCATCAACCCATTTGTAATTTACACTAAATCCCATGTTTTTTAAAGCCCCAATGCCCAAAAGACTGATTTCTCTTCCAGATATCCCAAGATTATACTTGTGTTTGGGAGTATTATAGGCCGGAATGATCGGGTCATCTTCGTCGACTTTGGTGAGCTCATTATAACTGTAATTACCATTTAAGGTAATTGAATTCGAAAGGTAATAATTTAGTCCTATACTAAATCCTTGAGTTCGGACTTTCGATTTCGAATTGGAGGAATATCGATACACTTTCGTGTTTTCGGGAAATACAGGTGGCGGGCCATTAATATCTATATCTGATGTGATGCCAAGTTCATACCCCAAAAAATGCTGGTAATCATTTCGATAATAAGTGGCATCAACATAAAGCTTTTTAAACAAGGTTGATCTGGCCCCGATTTCTATCGTATTCACCTTTTCAGGACGTATACGATCGATTGAAAAATACTGCAATGTATCCCAGCACAGGCAAGTCAAAGCATCAATAAAGGATTCAATGCGTATGAGACTATCCACCTGACCTATATGACCGGCAAGAATAGCAGGCCCTACATTAAGATTTAAATACTGATCAGATAAAGTGGGATTGCGAAGCGCACTGGAAAATGACAATCGGAAGTAAGTGTTTTCTTTAGCTTGATAAACCAAACTGGCTGCAGGGGTCTGAATCCAGTTCATGTTTTGATTTTTATCAACACGCAATGTAGCAGTAGCCGTTAGGTTATTATCCAAAAACTTTTCCTGAACACCGGCATAAAAGCCAAATTCTGAATTTTTAATGGCCGTAGTACTGTCATTAAAAATAGTTCCATTAGAACTAGGTGCATACAGTCGATAATTACTACCTACTTTTATTTCAGAAAGGAAACTCGGATTGAATGTATACTCTCCATGGATATTGTATAGCGCCGATTTATCATAGAATCGTGTGCCGTTTTCTTCATTATTGTAGCGGGACGTAATGTCATTGAATGCAGCATCAAACCCCGGTGTTCCCGGATAAAGAAAATCATTGATACCATTCTCAATATGAATGTTCTTGGTGTTGGCATACTGCTCTGCAATGGTGTGCCATGCGGTGAGTGAATCATTATAGGTAATCAACCATTGTTCTGCAGCAGCAACATCAAAGCTTACGGTATTTGTTTCTGGATCGTATATCGGTCTTGGATAGCCCAATGCGCGCATGCGATTTGGGTAATTGCCCGGCCCTTTCCAATACCTTCTGTAATCCCCAGCCCAGGTTTCGGGATCTTTGCTTAGGTCTTGTAGGCGCAGGGCTGTAAAATAGGGGTCATAAGAACTACCGGCATCCTCATGCGTGGCGTATGCCCTCAGGAAAAACTTATCTCTTTTTCTAAATTCGATTCGGTTCTGATAAAATGTGATATCCTTTAAACTAAATCGATTATCACCTTGATAAACGGTTGTGCCGGACCCAAAAGAAGAAGAGATTATAAGTTCAGGAGATTCAATGCCCTGTGATGGATTGGTTCTTACATGCACGGCTGCATTCGCTTTAATATTCTTGGTGTTGTAATCCACCAAATCAATTTCTTTATAACCGGTTCGATAGAAATTGCCCAGACCCGGATTCGAAATCAAATGAGCATCCGTATTCGTCACATCTGTTAGTGGATAATATTCATCGCCATAAATATTGATCGCATCATATCTGCCGGGATTGTCCGCAGGTACTCGGCTCTCAGAGATAGGATTATAGTTTTCCGCCTCCCAATCATCCGCTCGCAGTGCGTAAAAGTTGATCTTATAGGCTAAATATTCATCCCCTTCTTTGTTTTTCAATGCATCTGCATAGCGAAAAGAACCCTCTAGCAAGTTCCTTTGTCCTGCCCGCACCAAACCTGACAATCCTTTGTGAATAAATGGATTTTTAGTTTCCATACTGATCACACCATTGAAAGCATTCGGCCCATAAAAAGCACTGCTGGCCCCAACGATGATATCAACTTTTAAAACATCCAATTCGGACGAACCAAGAAAATTTCCGAGAGAGAAATTCAAACCTGGTGCTTGGTTGTCCACACCATCGATGATTTGGAGTGATCGGACAGGGCTTGTTGAGTTAAATCCTCTGGTATTGATCACTTTAAAGCCTAAACTGGCAGTGGTCATATCTACGTCCTTCATTGCGCCAAGTCCGTCATAGAAATTTGCACTTGGCGTTGATCGGATGGCGAGCAAGTCCATTGATTCAACGGTCAGCGGAGATTCTTTTTGCTTATCTAATATTCTGCTTCCGGTGACCTGTATCGCATCAATCAGGATAGTAGCTTCGCTAAGTTTTGTCCTAGTGAATATACTGGCATCTTCTACTAATAATTTAACAGTTTCATAGCCGGTAAATGAAAAAAGCAGGGTAAGTGGTAGGTCAAGATTAGTTTTTAAGGTAAACTGGCCATCAAAATCAGTTGAAGTTCCTGTCGTCGACCCTTGGATAATCACATTGGCACCTATGATGGGTTCGCCGGTATATTCATCAAATACTTCTCCCCTTAATGTATGTTGACCAGACAGTAAAATCGGGGAGCACAACAACAACAGAAAACCAAGGGTAAAAAGACATCTTTGCATTGTAATCAGGAAAATAAGAGAATGAATCATTTGTACGAAATACCGGACATTTCATGATAAATTCGGTTATTGTATTTTAGAAAGGTAAGATATAAATTAAAATAAACAGGACTTCTTCTTCCATAGAGATGATTTTCAACAAAATTTCGGCTCATATTTGTATAAAACTTTGTATTTCAGTTATTTATAGTTATCGCGTTCAATGCCAAAATCTAATCCTATCCTTCATATTGTTACGTTTGCCGTCCCATATCCGGCAAATTACGGAGGAGCAATAGATGCCTGGAATAGAATAGTCGCCTTAAGCGAGGCTGGTGTTAGTATTAAGTTACATTGCTTTTTATATGGTGCATTTCGATCTCAGTCCAGGATTAGAGAAGTGGTGGATGAAGTTCATTATTACCCACGGGTGGTGTGGCCGGCGTTGTTTTCGAAAGGGCAACCCTACATCGTTGCTTCACGGAAATCCAAGTTGCTTCTGAAACGTTTGCAACAGGATAATGATCCGATTCTGTTTGATGGAATTCATACGACAGGTTATGTAAATGATTTGAAAGGCCGAACCCTTCTTTTACGCGCACATAATATCGAGCATCAGTATTACGGCCAATTGGCGGATGAAGCAAAGGGCGTTAAATCTCATGTTTTTAAACGGGAAGCATTGTGCTTGCGGGCATATGAGATTTCCAACGCGAAGACATTTGATGCCGTTTTTGCTATTTCACCCAAGGACCATGAATGGTATCATCAACAAGGTGCTGCTTCAATTTTGATGCCTCCTTATCATGGTACTAGGAAATTAGCTATCAAAGCAGGGCAAGGCAACTACCTTCTTTATCAGGGAGATCTATCCATTGAAATCAATCAAACAGCCCTTTTTGATATGTTAGCTGCGATTCCAAAGACAGCAGAATATCCTATTATTGTTGCCGGTAGGTCTGGAAGTCGCTCATTTGAGCAGAAATTGAAAGAAAATCCCAACATTCAACGGGAGGCGGATGTTTCAGATGAAAGGATGATCGATTTGGTTCGGAATGCACAGATTGTTATCATTCATAGTCTCCATGATGCCGGAATGAAATTAAAACTGTTTACAGCTTTTTATCATGGCCGGTTTATCTTGGCATCAGAAAGCAGTAGGACGAACACTCCGCTTGATCGAGGTATCACATATTATCAATCAAATGAGCTAGATGCGCGAATTAAGCAGTTTTGGAAAAAGGAATTTACACAAGAGGATATTGTGATGCGAAAAGATATTCTTCTAGCACATCCCGGCGATAATGAAATGGCAAAGGAAATCCTTAGATATTTATAAACACATGGACCATAAAAATAAAACAAAACTTAACCTGACAGATATTGTGATGGAGGAAGGGCTTTCCCCTGAATTAATCGTCATTAAGGATAAAGTCATGAAAGGCGTCCGCATCACAGACAAGGATGCTTTGATCTTGTTTGAACAGGCTCCATTGAGTTATCTGAGCTTATTGGCCGATGCGGTTCGATTTAGAAAGTCTGGAAATAAAACATTTTTTAATCGAAACTTCCATATTGAGCCCACCAATGTGTGCATTTATACGTGTAAGTTTTGTTCCTATTCACGCTTGATTAAAAACAGAGAAGATGGGTGGGAGTATACGATGCAGGATATGCTTGATATCGTAAAGAAATACGATGATCAACCGGTTACAGAGGTACACATTGTAGGTGGGGTTTTGCCACAGTATGATCTGGATTTTTATTGTGAGTTATTTAAAAAAATTAAAGAACACAGACCTGATCTTCATGTGAAAGCACTTACACCGGTTGAGTATCACTACATCTTTAAAAAAGCAAAAGTAAGCTATGAAGAAGGTGTGCGTCGTATCGTAGCGTCAGGAGTTGATAGTTTGCCCGGTGGTGGAGCTGAAATATTTCATCCCGAGATCCGAGAACAAATCGCCAATGACAAATGTAATGCGGAACAATGGTTGAGGATTCACGAACTATGGCATGAGGCAGGAAAACGATCGAATGCAACGATCCTATATGGCCATATTGAAGCTTATAAGCATCGCGTGGATCA
This sequence comes from Saprospiraceae bacterium, assembly GCA_037969625.1. Lineage (GTDB taxonomy): Bacteria > Bacteroidota > Bacteroidia > Chitinophagales > Saprospiraceae > Opimibacter. The sequence goes on along the minus strand of JBBKXT010000194.1, from coordinate 36,869 downwards.
TATGAAAAGACTTAGGGATCTTCAGGATAAGACAGGAGGCTTTCAAACATTCATTCCATTGAAGTTTCGAAACAAAGAAAACGAAATGTCTCATTTGAATGAATCTACGGTCGTTGAGGATATGAAGATGTATGCGGTGAGTCGCATCTATCTCGATAATTTTGATCATATTAAAGCCTACTGGCCCATGTTGGGCAGGCATATGGCTCAGGTAGCCATGTCTTTTGGTGTGGACGATTTGGATGGAACTATTGATGATACAACCAAGATATACAGCATGGCCGGTTCAGAAGAGCAAAACCCATCGATGCGTACATATGATTTGGTGACATTGATCAAAACAGCAGGTCGAACACCTGTAGAGCGAGATACATTGTACCATGAATTGAAGGATTGGAGTGATGTTCCTTTTGAAGAAGACAAAGAATTTAAAGGGTATATATCGCTACCCATCTTAAACTGAAACGACAGAAATGAAATATAGTATTGCCCTGGTACAATACCTGAATACCTGGCCATTTTCGACGGGCATAAAATTGTCTAATCTGGATGCGGAGTTTAATTTTCTACACGTCACCCCGGCAGCATGTGCGCTTTTGTTTGAAGAAGGCAAGGTGGACATCAGTCTATGTCCGGTAGGTGCACTTTCCGGGATGCCTGAGCACGAAGTTAGAGGCAGCTTTTGTATCGGCGCCGATGGCCCAGTAGAAACGGTTGTTTTGTTGAGTAATGTTCCATTAGAAGATATAACCTCCGTTCGATTGGATGATCATTCCCGTACATCGAATCAGTTGGTTCAAATCCTGGCCAATAAACTTTGGAATAAAAATTGGGAATATTATTTTGAGGATTCGGAGGATTTGGCAGAAACAGCCTTGATGATTGGTGATAAAGTTTTTGATCATAAAGACAAATATGCCTATCGATATGATTTGTCTACAGCATGGAAAGAATTGACCGGATTACCGATGGTTTTTGCTGTCTGGATCATGCGCCCCAATATGCCGAATCATGTGATAGAGGCATTGGATCGGGCATGTGCCATGGGGCTGGAAATCCTTGCCCACGGGGAAAGTGGGCTTAAAAATTGGCAAAAGGAATATCTGATGGAGAAGATTTCCTATCCTTTGGATCAGTCAAAAAAAGAAGCGATGGAGCTATATTTAAAAATGGCTGCATCTTTACAGATCGTTCAGACACAAAAATAAAGTTACAAAAGCATGGTCATAGAATCGCAGCGATATGGATTGCATCCGGATGATATTGATTATATCATGGAGCAAATGAAAAAAGGGCGCGTAGGAATATTGCCCACTGACTCGGTATATGCGTTTTGTTGTTTAGCCAATTCAAAGACAGCCATAGAAACCATTTGCCGATTAAAGCATATAGATCCGAAAGCTGCAATGTTCAGTATTATATGTAAAGATCTGAGTCAGGCTTCCGAGTATTTTGCGCAATGGGATACCCCTACTTTTCGATTGCTCAACAAGAATCTCCCGGGTCCATTTACTTTTATTTTAAATGCCGGTGGACGTTCGCCTTCTTTTTTGAAAAGCAAGCGAAAAACCATTGGTCTTCGTATTCCGGATCACATTGTGGTCAAATCAATTATGGGCAGACTTACAGTGCCACTGATGGTGGGCTCAGTCGCCAGTCAGGAGGATGCGGATGAATATGTAAACGATTCAGACGAACTGATTAAAATGTATGAAAAGCAGGTTGGGTTTATCGTCATCGATGAAGGTTTTGTGCAAGAGGCCTCTACAGTCGTAGATATGACGAGTGGCGATCCGGTAATCATCCGACAAAGCCGACACCAACTAAAGCTGTAGATAGGCTTGTTGAATGCAGAAAAGCCACTTTTTTACTTGCAGCACGTACACTATTTGTTGCTATGAATGCATTCTATCGATAGAGCATAAAAAAGCTTTATGTATGGATCGTGTTGTGTCAGCATTTTTTCAATGATCTCTTCTTTCAAGTGATTTATGTATTTCTCAGGTATGCTTTCAATCCCAAGCCGTACTTTTAAGGAGTAAATTAAAAATTATGAAAACACCTTTTGGTTATAACCTGATTGCGATTTTTCTTGTGATGAGTCTTTCCGTTATTGCTCAGGAGCGCCTACATATTCCTGTTATGATAGAGGGCAAAGAATTGCCTTTGGACTGGAATGGGGGTTTCAATGCCCCGCAATTTTCAAATATTGATCTTAATCGAGATGGTATTCAGGATTTGATTTCTTTCGATCGACAAGGGGATATTCTCAGAACGTATATACGAACACCAGCTACCGGTCGATGGGTGATGGATTGGTCTTACCTTTCTTCGTTTCCACCATTGGTGGATTGGGTGTTATTGGCAGATTTTGACGGGGATGGGATAGAGGATTTGTTCACAAGTTCATCAGCTTACGGTGTCCCCGGTATTTCGGTATTCAAAGGAAATTACGCTAATGAACAATGGAGTTTTACGCAGATATTTGATAGGGGGAAAGGCTATTTTCAAGTGCCGGGCGGCGGAGATTTGACAAACTTGTATGCTTCATGGGAAGACTTCCCTGCGATTACGGATGTGGATGGGGATGGCGATCTCGATATTTTAGCCTTCGAACCAGGGGGAAGCTATATTCATTTTTACAGTAATCAATCTATTGAATCCGGGTGGGGGACAGATTCTCTAAGATTTTTATTAAAAGATCAATGTTGGGGAAAGATTCTTGAGAATGAACTCAGTGAGGAAGTTTATCTAAGTGATGATCAGACGAAGTGTTCAGACGGAAATTTTACAGGAGAAGATCCAATTCTGCCACGTCATTCGGGCAGCGCCATCATGGCATTAGATATTGATTTTGATGGAGATAAAGATGCCTGGTTAGGAGATATTTCATCTCGCAGATTAGTGTTTTTATTAAATGGCCGAGATGCTCAAAATGCATGGATAACTGCACAGGATCCGCATTTTCCGTCCTCGGATACCTCTATTGACCTTCCTTATTTTGTCGCGGGTTTCAGTGTGGAATTGGATGATGATCCGGAGCCTGAATTTATAGCGGCCATTAATTCAAGATCATTGACAGAAGATAAGATAAGTCTCTGGAGATATGATGATGATCCGGCACCAGGATCGCTTGATTATAAATTGACTGAGAAGGGGTTTCTGCAAAATGAAATGATCGACATGGGCTCGCATAGTCGTCCTGCTGTGGCAGATGTGACCGGTGATGGACTGCCTGATTTGTTGGTGGGGGGATATACTTTTTCTGAAGGATCTTCCACGCGTATTCCATCTCTTTGGTTGTTTGAGAATACGGGCACACAGTCTCAGCCTTATTTTGCCTTGATCGATGATGATTATCTGGATATGTCGCAGTACGCTGCGTTACCCACATTTGATTTTGCACCTGCCTTTGGTGATTTGGATGGTGATGGAGCAGTGGATTTATGTGTAGGCGATCAAAACGGAAAATTGTTCTTTTATAAAAACATGAATGCTGTTGATGAAGCGATGAATTTTGCAAATGTTGTCTATCCCTACATGGATATTAATGTGGGCGTTTCAGCGACACCACAAATTATAGATATCAATAGCGATGGCCTTGGTGATTTGGTCATTGGCGAACGGACCGGAAATTCAGATGACGCAGGTAGATGTAGCAATTTGAATTATTATGAAAATGTAGGCAGCACAGAGAATGCATTTTTTAATGCAGATGTAAAAGTAGCGCCCAATACACAGTGTTTTGGAAGAGTACTTTTTGATATCCCTATAGGGCTACCTTATTATAGTACACCATCCATCGTCAGAACGCCGGATGGGCTGGTGATGCTTACAGGGATGGATTACGGTACGCTTTCATTGTATGGTGACATTGAGATGGGTAAGACAGGATCATTTATCTTGTTAGAAGAAAATTATGCTCAGATTGATGTGGGGAATCGTAGTGCTCCAACACTGGCGGATTTAAACAATGATGGCGTATATGAACTTATCATCGGAAATCAAAGAGGTGGATTGGAGCTTTTTACGACTGATCTAACGATTGGCACTACCTATGTTTCAGAACCTTCGCCAGCCATTGAAAAGCCGTATCACATCTATGGTTCAATAGGTAATGGAATAGTAGATATTACCTGGCAGAAGGAAAATTCAGGGGCCATCAAGGTTTTTGATATACTTGGCAGACCTTTGTCATTCGAGGTCTTGGTAAATGGTCACTCCAATCGATTAGACATCAGCGGTCAAGCACCAGGTATCTATTTGATACAACTTCAATCCGGTTTTCATACTTGGATTGAAAAAGTTGTTAAGGAATAATAATTGGGTATAAAAGGAATGGAGAACTAAATTTCACCATCTATTTCGCGGATCGTGTCCGAGGCTATAACTCTTTCGTTAACTCTCTTGCGATCACGATTTTTTGAATTTCGGAAGTGCCTTCTCCGATGGTGCACAATTTACTATCACGGTAAAATTTTTCTACCGGAAAATCTTTTGTGTAACCATATCCGCCAAAAATTTGAACGGCATCTGTTGACACCTGTACACTGATTTCTGAGGCATAGTATTTTGCCATCGCAGCTACTTTCGTACAAGGCTTACCTGCATTCTTTAAATCAGCGGCTTCTCTAAGCAAAAGTTCGGCAGCCTCAATTTTCGTAGCCATGTCTGCCAGTTTAAAGCTGATGGCCTGAAATTTGGCAATCGGTCGGCCAAACTGCTGGCGCTCACTCGCATATTTAACGGAAGCTTCGTATGCTCCTTTGGCGATGCCTAGAGCCAGTGCACCGATAGAAATTCTTCCACCGTCAAGAATTTTCATTGACTGGATGAAACCATCACCTTCTTTACCTAATACATTGGCAGCAGGAATACGACAATCTTCAAAAACCAACTCAGCAGTTTCTGAAGCACGCATTCCTAATTTGTTTTCTTTTTTACCTGCTTTAAAGCCGGGAGTACCGCGTTCAATAACAAAAGCTGTCATGCCATGGCTATCAAGTAAATCGCCGGTTCTGGCAATGACTACGGCGATGTGTCCGGATTTGCCATGAGTGATCCAATTTTTCGTGCCATTCAAGACATAGTCATCACCCTCTTTCACAGCAGTACACTGCATCCGCATGGCATCACTTCCTGTATTTGCTTCAGTGAGTCCCCATGCTCCGATCGCTTGTCCGGAAGCGAGTTGAGGTAGCCATTTCTTTTTTTGCTCTTCATTCCCAAACGTATAAATGTGGTTGGTGCAGAGTGAGTTGTGTGCAGCTAATGATAGACCTACAGAACCGCAGACTTTGGCTATTTCGCAGATGATGGTGATATACTCCTGATACCCAAGGCCTGATCCGTTATATTTTTCAGGAATAAGGATTCCTAGAAGTCCTTGCTCCCCTAGTTTGTGCATTACTTCTATCGGAAAATATTGACTTTCATCCCATTCCATCACGTGTGGGAGAATATGGCTTTTGGCGAATTCTCTAGTGCTATCCGCGATCATCTGCATGTCGTGTGGGAGAAGGTTTGTTGTTGACATAGGTGTTTTTTCTTGATTGTATGAAGCCTAAAGATAGGGAAGTGCTTGAATTGAAGACCCAGAAGTCCCATTTTTGTAGACTATTGTTCAAATAAACCAATATTCAGTGCTTCCAAAGCCTCCGTTTTATATTTGGCACTGATTAATATGGAGATGTTGCTTTCACTTCCACCGGATGAAATCATTCGGATGGGAATGTTTCTAAGCGGATGTAATACTTTCAAACCCACACCAACTTCTTCCATCCCAAATGAACCGACGACACAAATAATCGTCTGATCTTTTTCAACGGAAATGGTGCCATAATCTTTCAAATCATTTACGATAAGGTCTAGATTTTTATTATCATCGATGGTGAGGCTAACAGCGACTTCGGAAGTCGTGATCATATCCACCGATGTTTTGTGCGTTTCGAATACTTCAAATATCTTCCGCAGAAAACCATGCGCCATCAGCATGTATGATGATCTTATTTTGATAGCCGTAATACCATCTTTGGCAGCTACTGCTTTTGCCCCTCCTTTACTGAGTGGATTTTCTTGGTGGATGAGCGTGCCGGGAGCTGTTGGATTCATTGTGTTGAGCAAGCGGATTGGGACACCGGCTTGACGCGCAGGGCGGACACAAAGCGGATGAAGGATTTTAGCGCCAAAATAAGCTAGCTCAGCTGCTTCCGCATAGCTTAACTCGTTGATTGGTTTTGTATTTTTTACGATACGAGGATCATTGTTGTGGACACCATCAATATCTGTCCAAATTTGAATTTCTTTTGCTTTGAGTACGGCGCCAATGATGGTGGCTGTATAGTCACTTCCTCCGCGTCTTAAATTGTCGATTTGATTTTGTTCATTGCGACAAATATACCCCTGTGTGATATACACATTCTTTTCACCTATATCGGATAACACTTGCTTAAGAAGATTCTCTGTCACTTCCATGGCTGGCTCGCCATCTATCGTTCGCATGAAATCCAATGCCGGAAGATAGGCGGAGTTGATCCCTCGTTCAATCAGTAAATAACTAAAAAGAGAAGTTGATATAAGTTCACCAAAAGCAACAAACCATTTTTCATCATTTGTTTTTTGTTTGAGTAAAGCGTCATGAAGTGATTTAAATGTTTCCTCTAGAAACTGAGTGGCTTGTGAAATGCATTCCTCATTGGCAAGTAATTCTGAAACGTAGATGGCATATTGATTGCGCATCGTATTTAGTAGTTGTTCGCCATCACTGATATTTGATTTCGAGAGTTGGATGAGTTTATCTGTAGTACCCGAAGCAGCAGATAACACTACTATTTTTTGTGTTTCTTCTGAGCATATGATGTCAGCCACACTTTTCATGCGATCTGCTGTGCCTACGGAAGTGCCACCAAATTTGAAAACAATCATTTTGTTATATCAATAGGTTAGAAGGTTAAATGTTTAAGAGGCTAATGCTTTATATTCAATCACCCCTTGCATTTACTTTAGTCACTGATTTAAAAATAGTTTCCCGCTGTCCCACTAAGCGGGACTGCGGGAGATTTTTATTGCATGCAGAAAATCAAAATTTCAAAAAAATCACTCAATGACAAAATCATTCAATCTCCATACTTATCTCCCCACCAACCGGCCATTCTATCTGCTATATCTTTTTCTTGTTTATTATTACCCGGATGGTAAAAGGTTGTCGAAGATAATTCATCCGGCATAAATTCCTGTTTTGCAAAATTTCCTGCTGAAGCATGACTGTATTTATATTCATCGCCATAGCCCAGATTTTTCATGAGTTTGGTTGGTGCATTTCTTAATGCTAGGGGAACTGGTAATGAGCCGGTCTCATTGACCAACTGCATGGCCATATTGATCGCCTCGTAGGCTGAATTTGATTTTGGACTTGACGCAAGATAGATGACTGCTTCTGACAAAATAATCCTGGACTCAGGCATGCCTACAAATTGAATGGCGTTGGCACAGGATTGTGCTAACAACAATGCATTTGGATTGGCCAGGCCAATATCTTCTGATGCCAGAATCACTAATCTCCTAGCAATAAATTTAATATCTTCTCCGGCATGCAACATACGAGCCAACCAATACAAAGAAGCATTTGGGTCGGAGCCACGGATTGATTTGATAAAAGCAGAAATGACGTCATAATGTTGATCTCCACCTTTATCGTAGAATGCAATATTCTGTTGAATAGCCGCTTGTACGGTTTCATCATTGATGATGATCTCTTCTTCAACGACACTTGTGAGTAGCTCAAGGGCGGACAATAGCTTTCTTGCATCTCCTCCGGTTAATTTGATCAGTGCATGATCTTCCTCAATTGTGATTTTCTTCTTTTTTAATTCCTCATCCTGTTCTATAGCTTTTGAAATCAACTGGCGCATAGTATCCACTTCCAGCGACTTCAGTACATATACCTGACATCGGGAGAGAAGGGCAGAGATAACTTCAAATGAGGGATTTTCTGTTGTGGCGCCAATCAAGGTGATAGTCCCATCCTCGACCGCACCTAAGAGACTGTCCTGCTGAGCTTTGCTAAAGCGGTGGATCTCATCAATAAACATAATGGGGCCTGCTCGATCAAAAAATCGTTGCTTTTTAGCCTGATCAATCGCTTCTCGTATGTCTTTGACACCACTATTGATGGCCGATAGCTGGATAAACGGGCGACTCATTTCTCCGGCAATGAGTCGGGCCAGAGTGGTTTTGCCAACTCCAGGAGGTCCCCATAATATTATAGAGGGTAATTTGCCTGAACGAATGGCTTTAAGTAGGACAGCACCTTCACTCAGCAGGTGTTCCTGACCTAATATATCTCCAATCGAACGAGGACGCAGACGCTCTGCTAGTGGTATAGTTGCCATTTTTACAAAATAACTAAAATAATCGCGAGTTACCCCAACCTTTTTCTTTTAACCTTCGTATACTGTATTGAAAGTGAACAATCATTAAATTAAATTAACTTCAAACGTATGTCTATTAGAAAACTTTTACTCACTTCCCTCTTTTTTATTTCGGTCTGGGCCTTAGGTTTGGCGCAGAACTCAGTCACATTTCACGGTACAGTAGTGGATGCCGATGACGTGCCACAGGAGAATATTACAGTTCTGGCTTCCGCTTATTTCGCGGATTCTACGGTTATATTTTTGACACTTACCACGGATGGAGACGGACAGTATGGAGAAGAATTCTTTGCTCCCGGCCCTGATATTCATGGTTGGTTAGAGATTAGCATGGTAGATTGCTGGGGAACGACCATCACTCAAAACTTTGAGATTTTTACAGGTAACGAAGATTTTACGGCTGATTTTCTCTATTGTGAGGATTTTATAATGGACTCCTGCCTCGTGATCATTTTAGAGGAATGGAATCAAGAGAACGAGCTGGAGTTAGTGGCCTGGAACCCACTGGGACAGGAAGCAACCTATCTCTGGAATACAGGGGATTCCACGCAATCTATATTTCCACAAGGATCTGGTACTTATTGTGTGACAGCAACTTTCCCTTGGGGATGCGCTTGGACAGATTGTATTGATGTTGATTTGGATTCAATGGACAATTGTTTTGCTTATATTGGTATAACACAGGAAAATGATACAACGTGGACTTTAGAGGCTTATCATTCAGGTGGTGAACCCATTGAGTATGTTTGGAGTACCGGCGAAACCACAAAAGTAATTTCAAATGTAGGTCCCGGGACTTATTGCGTATCCGCATTTGATGCAGAAGGATGTGCAGATACAACTTGCGTTATTTTGGATGAATTTAGTTTCTGCGAGGTTTATATCTGGGAAAATCCGAACGGGTTATTAATTGCAGAAGGATTAGGCGAGCCACCTACTGAGTATTTATGGAGTACGGGTGAGAATACACAATCAATTTATCCGGTAGAAAATGGTCTGTACTGTGTGACAGCGACAGATGTCAATGGTTGTGCTGCGGAATCATGCTACAAATATTTTCAAACACAGGATTCCTGTTATGCCTATATCGTACCGATCGCAATGGATTCAAGCACATTTGGCCTTGAAGCTAGAAGCTATCCAGAGGCAGATTCTGTAACATACGAATGGAGTACAGGAGAAACTACCAGTATTATTACTGATATCGATCCTTTAGTAACCTATTGCGTGACCATCACAGATGTTGATGGATGTGCTGCCAGTGCATGTTTTGATTTTAGTTATTACTGTTATTCATGGGTAGATGTAAATTATCTTGACACTACGACCGCAGTTTTAACGGTTGGGCTAGACTCACTTTTTCAAATACCCGGCGCACCACAACCAACTTATCTATGGTCGAATGGTGAAACCGGACAAGAAATTACTGTAGGTGAATCTGGTGAATACTGCGTGACTGTCTCCATAGGGAACTGCATAAATGAATCCTGTAACTCTGTTGATTTTGATAGCCTAGGCACGTATTGTGATGTTTGGGCTTACTCTTATGTGGATAGTTCAGGCAATTGGGTAGCAACAGCCTATGCATGGGGCTTTGGTGACTTCGAATATTTATGGACCAATGGAGACACAACACAAACGATAGACCTTGACTTTCCTCAGGAATATGCTTGTGTGACCATTACTTCTTCTTTTGGTTGTGAAGCAGTTGCTTGCGTTGATTCAATACAAAATATTTGTGGTGGTTATGTGCATGTGAACTACCAAAATGATATTGCCATTCTCACCGCCAATATGTGGAGCCTTGAACCTGGTATTGAGCTGCTTTGGAGCACAGGTGATACAACCGAAACGATTGAAGTTTCAGAATCAGGTTCTTATTGTGTGACGATTACTACGGCATTTTGTAGCTATACCGCTTGTGCTGAAGTATTCTTCTGGGTTCAGGATTCTTGCGGTGTATGGCTATCAGCGGAGTCTCATCCGGGTGCAGTAGAATACACTGCCAATCCATGGGGAGAAGCACCATTTGCCTACCTCTGGTCTAATGGAGAGACCAATCAAAGTGTGTTTATTGACCTGGGAGATCCTGATCTATGTGTGACAGTTACAGATGCGACAGGATGTATGGCCACAGCATGTACCTTCATTCTTGACAGTTGTAATATCGTAATGAATTACACAGAAGAGCCTGTGCCAACATTGTATGTCACATCTTCTGATCCGATCTCCCACGTTGAATGGTCAACTGGTGACACAACGAATTATATAGAAATTACAGAGGCAGGTACTTATTGTGCTGATGTCACAACTGTTTTTGGTTGTTCTGTGAATGTATGTTATACGGTTGATTCTCTTCCCGGAGGACTTCAAAACTTTTTTGAAGGTATCGTCTTTGGAGATAGTATCACGCAAGCGGAAGGATGGGTGACTATCTATGCTTTTGATCCGAATTCAGGAGAGCCGTTTACAAAAGTGGACTCCGTTGAAATTTCGCCTACTGGTTATTACGTTACATCAATACTTCCTGATGGAATTTATATCGCTCAGGCTGTCTTAACACCGGGCAGTCCTGATGCAGATGACTTTTTGCCAAGCTATCATTTTACAGGGACTACCTGGCAGGAAGCCACAACCATTAGTTTGCCGGCATATCCTTTACAAAGACATATAAACATGGTTCCAATTGATGAAGGATTCCAAGGTGTAGGGGTTATCGCAGGTCTTGTAACGGACGACGAAAATATCATTGGTGGAGAGGATGAAGCAGTAAGAGGAAGTGGTGAGGGTCTGTCAGGAGTAGAAGTAATACTGAAAAACGCGCAAGGACTACCACTTAATTATACCTGGAGTATTGAAAATGGAGCTTATCGTTTTGAAAACCTACCTTATGGAACCTATAGATTAAGTTATGAAATCGCAGGTTTGTTTTCACCGGAAATTTGGGTGACACTGACGCCAAAAAACCCAACACGACTGGATGTCAATTTGGAAGTTGAAGGTGGTACTGTAGCCGTGAAGGATTTGGTAACTACAGAATTATCCTTGTACCCGAATCCGGCCAAACTAGAAATAACGATACCAATGGCAGGCGGAAATGCGCAGTATGACATGCAACTTGTTGATATGCAAGGGAAAATTGTCAACGCAGGCAGCGTTTCAAATGTGAATGGTGTCATTACTATTGATGTCCGGCCGTTCGCCCCGGGATTATATCATATTAATCTCAAGCGCAACAACGAATTTTATTACGGACGATTTATAAAACAAGACTAATGAGGTGGAGCTAAAAACTCTTACTGAGAAAAGGGCTGCCAGTACGTCATTTAGAGGGAATGACAAGCTGGTGGCCTTTTCTACTTTCTGTATGGAAATAGAACAACAGCTGATATCACAATGTATTAAAGGTGACAGAAGAGCGCAGCTCAAACTGTATGACCTTTGCTACAGTTACATGATGTCAATTTGTATCCGATATTGCAAAGACAAACAAGAAGCCGGCGCACGATTGAATCTCAGTTTCCTCAAAGTCCTTCAACACTTGAATAAATTCGATCACAGCGGTTCATTCAAAGCTTGGATTGCAAAGATCACCCTTCGAAGCATCATAGATGAATTCAGATCACAACAAAAACATTACGAACATCATCAGTACAATGGCGAAATATTAAATGAAGGTTCATTGAATGGTGAAGAAAGAAACTACATACAATCTGAATTTGATTTTGATCATATGATGAGGGTGATTAATCAACTACCAGTCATGGACAAGCAAGTTTTTAACATGTTTGCCATCGATGGGTATACGCACAAAGAAATAGCAGAACAATTAAATATTTCTGTTGGCACTTCTAAATGGCATGTGTTTGAAGCCAGAAAGAAGATCAAAACGAGTCTTATTATTTTACCTAAAAATGCATCATTGAAATGAAAAATAGCTTCGATGATCTCCTGAAAAGGAAACTGGAACAACAACATTTTGCCGTGGATGAAAATCATCGACAGGATATGGTTGATTTGTTGGACAATCAAAAGCGTAGAAAACCATTTCCTTTTTGGTGGCTCGGCAGCTTTATTGCTCTTGCCGTTTTTGCGGGCTTACTCTTTTTAAATAAAAATGATGAAGCTTCTACAGCGCTTGAAACACAGCGAAGTGACGATTTCATAGCTGGTACCTCGAATAAAACAGATAAAGTGCCCACCGAAACGATTATTCAAAAAGACCCTAATGGTTCTATCGAATCGAGAACAAAAGAATTAAATTCGAATGAAGGGCTTGTCGATTTTGAGACAAAAACCAGCACTCAACAAATATCACCAGTGAGTACAACGCAGAAAGGTAAAACTGTTGCCCTGCAGCAGTTAAAGGATCGCAATTCAACTTCATCACCAACCACTAGCGCCTCTTTGAAGGACCAAAAATCTAAAGCAGTTCGAAAACCAGATTTAGCTTCAAATGAATATGTATTAACGCCCATTTCAGATGAAGCAAGGATTTCAATCGCACTGTCAGAAACGGTGAGCGAAAATGAAATGATGTATCCACAAAAAGATCAAGAGGTAGCAATTGAAGAACAAATGGTCTCCAGAGCCATTGTTCCATTTGATGCATTACAGTTTTTAGAGATGTCCGGAATTGATTACACATCCCATTTTTCAATGCATTCAATTCAAATGACAAAAGCTTCCATTTCGCCACTGTTTGTTTTTGGAGAAGTGGGCGTAGGGTTCGTGCTTGGATCTAATCCGGATTATACGGCAGGATGGAAATTGCACGCCGGCGCAGGATTGGGTTATAAGTTGAGCTCCAGGTTCCAGTTGTCATTATCCGCAGGATACCTTTTTCAAAATGGGGGATTTGATTTTCAAAAATTATCTTCTGTGAATCAGCCTGGCTTTGGTGCAAGAAGTAGTTTTAATAGCCTGACGCCCGATAAACTTCATTTTGTATACGCTCGAATGGGGGCACAATTGAATTCGCGAAGACATATTTTTGCATCCCATGTTGGCATGCAAGTACTGTATGGTGCACAAGGAAATATTGTAACGATAGTAGATGATCAATTTGCTGCTGGTCTGATTGAAACAACTGAATATGCCTGGTTAAAAACGAATGGCTTGAGAAAAGTAAATTGGTGTGCAGATTTGTCTTACGGTTACCATCTAACCCCACGATTCTCCATTGCTGCAGGTGCAGAATATTATTTTAATTCGATTGCCATAGAGGATCTTTCCTTAGAAATGGAAGGATATACCTGGAGCGGTGCATTTTCACCAATCCAGCCATTTATTCACATAAACTATCTTCTATATGGACGCTTATAACATACGAGTGTTTCTGTTTTTCATGACCATAGGCCTGATGGCATCTTGTGTGAAGGACCCTCAGGATATTCCTGGAAGTAAATCAGAAGATGAGATTTTTGGTCTTCAGGGTACTTTCGGGAATGAAATATTGGATATTGGCGCTGGTTTGAATCAGTGGACAAATATTCCGGTCGCTGTCCAAGGAGATTCTCTTTTGGTCTATACTTCTGTTTTAAGTATCGATGGTTGTTTGGAGCATTGCAATTCTTCCTGGACATTTAATTTTTATCAAGCACAGCCAGCATTGCAGGATGCGCAACAAGATTTTCTTCAAACGATAAAGGTTGGTGATAAGGAGATATTAGATGCTGATGTAGAAAGAAAACAATACGATGTTATGCTCTCTACACACCCAGGGCTGTTTATGAGTGGTTATAGCTATTGGGAGGATCTCAACATGCCCGACTCTACGTTTTTTTATGAATTTCAAACGACTGTCGGCTACGAAGAAATAATTGATGTGTGTTTTCAGTCAAAAGCATACACAGGATGTTTATACAAGCAGTGCATAACTTTTGATCCCGTGACAGAAGTACCTTGTTTGGCACGTATTGAACCTAAACTTGAAAACCCGAGATACCTGAGTTTGACCGTCAAGCCCACGGGGACAGCTCCATTTCAAGTGTTGTGGTCTAATGGCGCTACAACACAGAGCAGAGTTATTGCATTGCAAGATACGGTTGCAGAGATATTTGTTGAGGTGCAAGTCACAGATGCCTTGGGGAATCGTTCAGTACTTTCTCAGACCATTCGTGTGCAAACGCCCGCGGTAGATGCTTGTTATTTTCCTATTGATCTGACCAGTACACCTGTGCAGGTCAATGCCTCCGAATTATTTGAAGATCGTGTCGAAGTTACATTTGTTGATCAAGCAGGTAGTGTGTGGAGTAGTACAGGAGGTGTTCAGTCTCAACAATCATTTTACAAGATTGATGAGCTTAGTTATTATGGAATCTCTCCACTCGGTCAGCCGTCATACCTTGTGGATATGACGGCCAATATGTTGTTATACAACGTTGATACGGGTGAGTCGAAACTTTTCAATACCAATCGTCTGTCCCTTGCGCTGAGTCATCCTTAACCTCCAAAAGAGAACAATACCCCGGCGATAATAGCTGTAAAAAAACAAGCTACCGTCCCGGCGATCAAAGCATATCCGCCTAGTTCGGTTAAAGTTTTTCGTTGATTGGGCGCCATCGTACTGATTCCTCCTATCTGTATGCCTATTGAAGCGAAATTGGCAAATCCACAAAGTGCATAAGTAGCAATAAGGATCGATTTTGGATCTAAAGCAACACCTGAATTTCTGAGCGTGTTTAGTTCTGCGTAGGCGACAAATTCATTGATCATTGTCTTCTGGCCCAGTAGCTGCCCAATCTGCATCATGTCCTGCGCCGGGGTACCCAGCAACCACGCAATTGGACCAAAGATTACGCCAAGAATAAAAGTGAAATTGAATCCTTCGTACTTGCCGTCAGTGATGGTAGATACCCATTCATTTAATCCGCCGATCTCACCAAACTTCATTAGAATACCATTGGCCAGATAGATCAATGCAGTGAAAACCAAAAGCATAACTCCAACATTGGCCGCGAGCTTCAAGCCTTCTGTTGTGCCATTTGAAATCGCATCCAACAAATTGCCTGATGAGGAACCTTCCATGGTCAGTGTCTCCGGGTTGTGTTGTTTTTCAACTTCAGGGACCAAAATTTTACATGCCATGATTGCAGCAGGTGCAGAAATAATGGAGGCTGACAGAAGATGCTTAGCGAAATAAACCTTAGCAACAGGATCATCTCCACCAAGGAAACCAATGTATGCCGCGAAGACACCACCGGCTATAGTAGCCATTCCTCCGGTCATGATACACATGATCTCTGAACGTGTCATTTTTGCGATATAGGGACGTATGAGCAGCGGCGCTTCAGTTTGACCGAGAAACACATTCCCTGCAGCAGATAAACTTTCAGGACCGGAGAGTTTGAGCGTTTTGGTCATAACCCAAGCCATCCCCTTGACAACGATTTGCAAAAGCCCGATATAATACAATACACTTGAAAGTGCGGAGAAAAATATAATCGTCGGTAAAACCTGAACAGCGAATATGTACCCAAATGTATTTGTTTTGGTTACTAGATCTCCAAAGAGAAACTCTGATCCATATTGTGCATACCGCAGTACGCCTACAAACATGGAGGCAAGCCATTCAAAAGCAGTGTTGAAAATAGGGACTTTTAGAATCAGAAGAGCAAAAACAATTTGCATCGCCAAAGCCATCCCTATGGTCTGCCAATTGATATGTTTTCTGTTTTTACTTAACAAATAACATATTCCCAGAAGGCAAGCCATGCCAAGCGCTCCTCTTCCGAGGCTTTCGATCCCATTCATATATACCAGATAAGATGAGCAAAATAGAAATTTTCTACCGATATGGTTGTGCTTTGGTGATTATATTCTTTGGAACATTCTCATCCAATCAATTGATAATAAGCGGATTCAGCCTTTAAATATTTTTCAACCTTTCAAATCAGAAAGCACACAAGCTTAATATTCTTGTTATTTTCACCCCGCGACCAAATCAGCTATGGGAAATAAAAAACCTTTTTTAATAGGAATCACCGGTGGGAGTGGCTCCGGGAAAACTCGGTTCATTAACGAATTGCGCAAGATGTTTGACGAGCAAACATTGTGCATTATTTCGCAGGATGAGTATTATCTGCCCCGAGATCAACAGGTTTGGGATAAAGGAGGATATCAAAATTTTGATCTACCCCAATCTATCGATTACAAAGCATTTGCAAATGATATAACGTCACTTGTGAATGGCGACGAAGTTGAAAAAGTGCAATACGTTTTTAATAATCCCAATCAAGAACCCAAGATGCTTGTCTTCAAACCGGCGCCGGTGATTCTTGTCGAAGGATTGTTTGTTTTCTATTTTAATGAAATTCGAGATCTCCTCGATCTGAAAGTTTTTATCGATGCAGAAGATGTCATCAAATTAAAACGAAGAATCATCCGAGATGCAGGGGAGCGCAATTATCCAATGGATGATGTACTATATCGATACGAATTTCATGTGTTGCCCTCATACCGTTCGTTTATTGAGCCATTCAAGCGACAAGCGGATATCGTAGTCAACAATCACACGAATTATGAAGGGGCTTTGGATGTTCTTTCTGCTTTGATTAAAGTAAAAGGAGAGCAATAGTTTCCGCAGATTTTATTTTCGGTCGATGATACTTTGCGTGATGGCTTTATAGATTTCCACCATGTTGGGTTCGCCGGCTATGATTTTCAAATGTTTTTCTATGGTCTTCTGGTCACCACGTATCGCCGGTCCGGTTTGATTTTCCGCAGGGCCATTTAAGATCGCCTTGCTGAATGTCTCCAAGATCAATGGCTTCAGCATTTCAAAAGGAAGATTATGATCCTTACATATCTTTTCTGCCAATGTCAGCATATGGTTGGAGAAGTTATTGGTAAAGACCGCAGCGACATGTAAAACAGATTTTTGCTCATCCGTCATCCGATAGACCGATGAAGAAATGGCACCGGCGATTTCATCAAGGATCGTCCACGTTTCATCATCGGAAGTCGTAATGATGAGCGGAATCCATCGCCAGGAAACCTCATGATCCACCGAGAAGGTCTGCAATGGGTAAAAGGCCCCTTTGTGTTTAAAGGGAAGCACATCAATGCTGAGGCTGCCGGAACTATGTATGCCTATGGCTGAAGGATTGATTACGCTAGCGAGTTGATCCGCAACAATACTGATCGCATCATCCGTCACCGTTAGAAAATACAAATCCGCATCGGAGATGACTTCGTTGAGTTGGGATGTAAAAGAAGTTTTTTTAAGTTTCTCGGCCAGTTGCTGCGCCGGCCCAACAGTGCGATTGTATATCTGCAAGATTTCACAGCCGGCTTCTTCCAACACAGGCATCAGCTGAGTGGCCAATCTTCCAGCACCGATACAAACGACTGTTTTCATGCGGACTATTTTATGAATTGATTATTGCTTTCGCAGACGTTTGTACATCCCGAGGAACATACCAAAGAGCATGAGCAAACTTCCTCCCCAGAATAAATTGATGCCTGGAAATAAAATTGCTTCCAGTACGATATAATCGTTTCGCGGAACTTCTTCTGCGATTTCAATAGGCAATACTGGTGTGTCACTAATTCGTGCGAGAAATAAATGAAATGCTTCTTTCTCAGGATCAATGCGTTCCAATTTAATGTGCAACCCAAGATCTCCTACATAAGCTTTCATGTTGAGTGGACTACCATCGCGAATAAAAAACAAAGGTCTGGCTATGTAAGTTTTATTCTTTTGATTTTTGATTTGTAATACGGCCTGAATAGCGATATCATCCGGATGCGCATCATAACCCTGATAATCTATATTTTTATCAATACCAGCCAAGGTGATCTCTAAATCATTCCACGTTGTGGTTTCCCCGGATTTCATCGTGAGTCCTTCGTACGGCAAGTCCTCATCCATTGGAAATAAGCTATCCAGTGAAGAAGCTTTTAATCGCATCCTCAGATTTAAATCATTTATCTGATCGGCAAGACTGTACAATAATCCATTTCGCACGATGAGCGTTGGGTTCACTTTGTACGTTTCCTGACTAACCGTATCGGTGATAGTCACCGCACCTGAAATAACCAGATCATCTTCTTCTTGGTCGTATTCACTATGCTCCGTTCCGAGTATGATACTATCCAACGAAACGTGGAAGCTGCTGATATCTTTTGATTCGCCGGGAGTAAAGTAATGAAGTTTGTAATCGAGTAAACTATCAACTTTTCGGATGTTGGAGCGATCTTGATGCTCCGGTGGTAATCCGGAAATAAAAGTAAATACATCTCGGTCTAAATATCGCTTTGTGTGCGGATTGGCAGTGGCCACCTTGGTGAGTTGACGATCGTACAAGATATTAGGGTAGGTGGTAAAATACTCGAGGGTATCACCTGTCTCATTGACTTTTATAAATTCAACTTCATAACTTTTAGTAAAGCCTTCCAGTGAATCTGATTTATAGGTGACCCAGTAATTATTCATGTACATAGGCATGCCTTTGATCAAAAAGGCATTTTCACCTGCATTTAAGCCATCGGCCAAACCTTCCTGAGCAAATCGATTCTGACTGATCGTTTGTTTGTTCAATCCACTGGCCATAATCCCAATGATCATGATCGCAAATCCTCCGTGTGCCAATGCGGAAGCCATGGAGGTCAGTTTTGTTTTCCCAAAATTTATAATGTAATCTACATTCGATATCACTGCGAAACTCGCGGCTATCAGCAAAACAATATACTGCCAGCTTGGAAGGAATATCCAAAGTGAAAGTAAATAGGCCAATAGCAATCCAACAGCTAATGAGATTAATGCATGTTTTGCAAATCGCTTTTTAAACGTATCCCAACCCATGGCACCAAAGCGCATGAATTGAGCCAGGGATGATATGATCGCTACGAGTGCAGCATTCCACAGTTGAAAACGATTGTGATGATCTATCGGATCCAGTGGCATGGCTTTGTGATAAACACCCATGTCGCCTTTTCCCATAATCGACCCATAGACATCCAACAGTTTATTCCAAACAGGGATGCTTGTCGAAAAAGTAATTAACAGCGCAGAAAACGCGAGGACCATGGCACCCACAAACATCCAGAACTCACGACTTTGTATTTTCTCTTCTGTTTGAACGGTTGGGATAGATTTATTTCTCGTGGCTAATAAATAAATGCCTGCTATGGCAAACAAACCAATAAATCCAATCAGCTGCCATTCAAGTCCCATCTCTGTAAAAGCATGGACACTCTCTTCGCCAAGGATTCCTGATCGAGTGAGGAAAGTAGAGTAGACGACCAGTAAGAATGCCAGTATATAAAAAATGTAAGTGGTCTTAATCGACAATCCGGTATGTCTTGCAATAAAATTACCGTGCAATGCTGCCAGTAAAATTATCCAGGGTACTAATGACATATTTTCAACCGGATCCCATGCCCAATAGCCACCAAAACTTAAGGCTTCGTAAGCCCATGCGCCTCCCATGAGTACGCCAAGGCCAAGTATGCCGGTGGAAAACAAAGTCCAAGGCATAACCGGTTTAAGCCAAGCAGTATGATCTTTCTCCCACAATCCTGCCATGGCAAAACAGAAAGGAATCGTGACCGAAGCGAAGCCCAAAAATAAAGTAGGTGGGTGAATCGTCATCCAATAATTTTGCAATAATGGATTCAACCCATTTCCTTCGATCAGTGATAGATAATTAGGATTATTAAAAATGGGTGCTTGCATGGTATCGCGCAAGAGAAGAAACGGGCTGCTACCCATTCTGAATTCATCCGCAAAATAAACACCGGCGATCATGGATACTAATACCAGTTGGACAACACTCAGCCAGGTCATCACCCCTGCTTCCCATCGTTTGGCGGTAAAGACAACGGCTCCACCGAGGATCACGTGCCAGAACATCCAGAGTAGAAAACTTCCTTCCTGTCCTTCCCAAAAAGCAGAGAAAATATACTTCATCGGCAGATCATCAGAAACGTGATCCCATGCATATTGGTACTCGTACATCTGACTGATCATCAGATAAAAAAGGATACCAATCACCGCAAAAATGGAAAAGCTGTGGATCCCCCAAGAAACGCGAGCGAACTTGAGCCAGGAGTTATCCTCCGGCTGTAAAACGCGCTGACGGTAAGATAGAATGGATAGTATAGCAGAAACAAAAGCGGCTAGTACAAAGAAATGACCGAGGCGGCCCGGGAGGAGGTGCTCTCCAATATATTGAATGTCCTGCATGAATAATTACATATTGCTTCGGACCAGCACCTCTTCATTTTTATACTTTGAAGGGCACTTCATCAGAATGCTGGAGGCGATAAATTCATCGCCGGAAAATGATCCGGTCGCTACGACCTGTTCGCTGAGTTCAAAATCCTGCGGTTTAGGCGCATTGAGTGTGACTTCGTGCGTTTTGCCGTCCTGATCTGTCATGTGGAATCGAAACAGATTAGGATCTTCTTCGGCATTGTAGTACATCGGTTTGTCCTTTGCCAGCACGCCTACGACCTTGGCTGATTCTCCGGAGCGCTTGACCTGCTCGAAATTACTGTAAGTACTCATATCTTTAGAGGCTGAAATGAGCATGAGTATACCTCCGCCCATCAGTGCTAAAATGATGATGGGCATGATTTTAAATCTTGATTTCTTTATCATTATCGGGTTATTCACCTTATCTTTTAAATCTTTGTGCAAATTTACGGGATAAAAGCCATTTCAGGCACTTGTAGCGCACTGATTTGTGATTAATTAAAGTGTATTAACAGTTTATGAAAGATATAGTTAGCTTAAAAAAGGCCGGAATCTACCAGGAAGGCGTAAAAGTGCTTCAAAATGTCAATTTATCGGTGAGTCAAGCCGAATTTGTCTACCTGATTGGTAAAACCGGTAGTGGGAAGAGTTCATTGATGCGTACGCTGTGGGGTGATTTGCCCTTGAGAGAAGGCGATGGGCAAGTAGCTGGTATCCCATTAACGGATCTACAACCTTCCAATATTCCGGTTTTGAGAAGGCGAGTAGGCATGGTTTTTCAAGATTTTCAACTATTTCCTCAGTGGACAGTAGATGAAAATTTGCGTTTTGTCCTCGATGCAACAGGAACCAATGATAAAAAAGAACAGGATCGAATTATTTCTGAAGTATGTACGGATGCGCAAATCTCCAGTCTCGTGGATCGACCGGTTCATCAATTATCCGGTGGCGAACAGCAGCGAGCAGTGATTGCACGTGCTGTCCTCAATAAGCCACAGATTATTTTAGCGGATGAGCCTACCGGGCACCTTGATCCGGATACTGCTGAAGCGATTCTTATCCTGATGCGCAATCTCGCCAAAGAGCACCAGACCGCGATCCTGATGGCCACGCATAATGCTCAACTCATTGATCGCTTTCCAGGGAGAGTGTATCGGGTGGGAGAGGGCACTGTCGTGGAGATGGATTGATCAAGTGATGGGGTGATTGAGTGATTTGGTCGGGTGGTTTAAATTTGCGCCTATTTAAATGTGTAAGCACATTTTCTTCGGAACCCAGATAGATATAGAGTGATTTTTCTGCGAGATATGCATTTTTTTTCTGCTCCCACTAAGCGGGACTGAAGGAAACTTTTTTTCTGTCTCTTAATCCGCAAATCTTAAACAAGCCTTTGGGCAAACTCCATCCCTTCTCTAATCGAGAGGTATGTCCAACAGAACTATCAAAGAAAACTAAACAACTAGCACCAAAGGTGCAAAGTACTCAACCAAAGAAACCGACAGGTTTCTTGACTCAACACATCTTCCATCGGATAGACTAAAAACCACTTCACCGTCCTCGATCGCCATAGCCTCGGCGAAGGCGAATCACCTTCTATCGGATAGTCTAAAAACCACCTCACCATCCTCGTTAGCCGTAGCCTCGGCAAAGGCGAATCACTTTTCACTTCAAAGGTAACTCAACCACCAATGTTTCTTTTGCTGCTTAAGTTCACTAAACCATTTGCAAAGTGGATACAACGCCAGCACAATTAACGCCCAGATGAGATAGACAATGCCTAAAGAATATCCTTCCCCAATCACAATGTATCTGAATGGAATCCCAAATACAAACATGAGTGGTTCATTTAAATCATGCCCCCGAGTCATAAATAATACCATACAAATAAGATGGATGAAGTAGAAATGCAGGATATAATAAAAGAAGGGAACCCGCCCGAATACACTGATCGCCTGCGTGAGTTTATTGTTGATCGTCTCAAACAACGAAAGGAAGATCAGCGCCGGTCCAAGTGTGATACAAAGGAAAAGCAAGGAAGGCGGATACTTATCCACGTTGAGAAATGACATGATGGTCTGTGAGATATTATCATATGCAACCCATGGAACAGGATCGCCATAAATATTTACAAAACGCAAGAGCACAAAGAGAATCAACAAACCAATTCCGCCTTTAAGTAATTGCTTTTGTCTTAAGCTCGCAGAATAATCAGAGGCATAAATTTTGCCAAGACAATAACCCAACATCATCACACCCAGCCACGGAACAAATGGATAGATGATTACAATCTGATGGGCTTCTGTCACCTGATGAAATGCAAAACTACCATTGCGCAACAAATCCCATAGTAAACCCTGATGTGTGCTGTCCACAAAATCAAGAATATTGTGCCCAAACACAAGGAGCAATCCACCAAAGAGAATAACTTTGTAAGGCAACCGTATGACGAGACCCATCAGCATCATACAAATACCAATCGCCCATATCACCTGAAGAATTAAAGAGTGAAAAGTGAAATCAAACGTCCAGGCAAAAGTGATGATCACAACCTCTACAAAAATCAACCAAAGACCTCTTTTGAACAGAAACACACTGAGTTCGGCAGTAGTTTTTCTAAAACTTTGTAGATAAATGGATGTGCCGGCCAGGAGAATAAAAATTGGAGCACAATAGTGCGTTATGAAACGAGTGAAGTATAAGATTGGCGTAGTCGTAGCTACATCCATCGGATCATTCAGAAAGGCATCATAATGAATGAAATCACGCGTGTGATCCAGCGCCATGATGATCATCACTAGCCCACGTAAAACATCCAATGAATAAATTCTCTTCCTTGTAGCCGCACCTGTTAAAGTATCAGTTGCTAATGTATTCCCCATCTTGAATTAGATAAAAGTGTTTTGATGTTCTATTCACGGTTCAAAAGTTCAAGTGAAGTTAAATAATAATTTCAGTGCTGTTAGGTGAATATACGCATGGAAGCTTTTTGAATAATCATTCTTTCTTTCTGAAGGAATTGGCTATTAATAGCAGCGAAGGGTTGATTTTTTCTAATTTTACAGTCAGGTTAACCCTACTTAAAGCATTTACAATGATATTGAGTCAGATGAGTAAATATTCCCTATTTTTCTTTTGCATGTTTTTTACTTCTGTGATGACAGGGCAGGAGTTTCCGGCAAGCCCCATGACCGAGTCTATTGTGACTTGCTTTCCTGATACGACAGGCTATATGCGGATCACCGTTGGGCCCATAGATCGGGATTACAGTGATCTCCAGGAAGCTATCGATGCAGCATCCATGGGAACTGTGATCATACTGGATGCAGGCGTCACCTTTGCCGGTGAATTTACCTTGCCCTATAAAGGGGAAGGAGATGATTGGGTCGTCATATTGCCCTCAAGAATGGACTTGCTTCCGGCGGATGAATCAAGAATCAATCCTACTCAGCCGACAGGAGATTTAATGTTTCCGACCCAAGCGGATGCCATGCCTAAAATAGTGAGTACCATAACCATCGGCGTGATTCCTGCCATCGCCACCCAGTCCTATGCGCATCATTATCGACTGGTCGGACTGGAAGTGACCATGGATCCATCCGTTACCCAGAGTTTTGGACTAGTTAATTTGGGCGATGCCTCCTCCGAACAAAATTCATTAGCTATCGTTCCCTATAATCTGATCGTTGACAGATGTTATGTACATGGGCATGGCGAATCAGAAATTATGAAATATGGCGTAGGTATGCACTGTGCAGATTGTGCTGTTATAGACTCCTACATCAGTGAGTTTCACTCTATAGGCTTTGATGCTCAAGCGATCATTGGCATTAATGGTCCTGGGCCATTTAAAATTATCAACAATTATCTCGAAGCTGCCGGGGAAAATATTTTATTTGGCGGTGGAGCTCCCAATATCGTTGGATTGGTTCCTTCGGATATCGAAATTCGACAAAACTACTTCTATAAACCCTGGTCCTGGTGGGTGGAAGATCCAACCTACGCAGGAAAACATTGGACCATCAAGAATCTTTTTGAGTTAAAAACAGGTGTCCGCGTGTTATTTGATGGTAATGTACTTGAGAATTGTTGGGCGGATCTGCCAACGGGACAAAGTGGTTATGCAGTTTTACTGACGGTTAGAAATGAAAATGGTAATTCACCACAGGCAGATGTAAGTGATGTAACGTTGAGCAATAATATCATCAGGCATGTTGGAGCCGGAATTTCAATTTCAGGTATGGATGTCACGCCAAGTAATCAATCCGCAAGAATCAGCGTTTACAACAATCTGTTTGAAGACATAAATGGTCCTTTGTATGGTGATCAGAATACAGCAGGTCCAAATGATGGCACGTTTGTCAAAATTGGTAATCCTGCAGATGTGTTTTTTGACCACAACACCATTTTGCAAACAGGTCCAATCACATGGGCTTATGATACGATGAGTGGTTTTCAGTATACCAACAATCTTTCTCAAAGCTATGTATCAACTGGCGGATATCAAGGAATTTATGGTCCGGGCCAAACACAAGGAAATAATACTTTCGCCGCCTATTTCCCGGATGTCACAGATGGTAATCAACGCTTTCATCAAAATGTTCTTATTGGCGGAAACGAAACCAGGTATTCGAACTTTGCCACAATGAGTCAAAACTACTTTCCTGCTGGCACAGATGATGTGATGTTTGTTGATTTCGCAGCAGGCGGAATGGATTATCATAACTTTGCGTTGACAAGCGATAGTCCCTATTACCAGGCAGGCACAGATGGTGAAGATATTGGCGTGAATTTTACGGCCTTAGATTCAGCCTTTAATTATCCAAGAGACTGTGATATGGAAACAGCGGTATTTAATATCAACCGGGTGAATCCAATTCAGGATATTTTTCCCAATCCAACAACCGATCGATTGAATATTGAATTACTCAACGACGGACCTGTTCACTATACAATTCTAGATGTTCAGGGAAGACTACTCCTAACAGGAAATGAGTATGGTAGCAAACTATCTATTGTCATTTCAAACTTGCCTACAGGAATCTATACAATCGGAATTTTTACCGAAGAAGGATTTGGGTATAAGAAGTTTGTGGTTGAGTAATTTGTTCTTCTATCTCTAATCCGTAGTGTTCTGAGAAATTTAAGAAACTCATCGCAACCCAATTCCACCTCATCTATACAAGATAGAAGACATTCATTTAGAACGTAACGTAGTGGAGTGATCAATCTCTTTGATGAAAATGAAGTTCAGCCGGACACTAATGATCTCTGATTATCCATTTTCTCTGATGACATTCAAATACCCGTGTAAGTAGCAGGGGTGAGATTTCTCATTTCTTCTTTGACCGCTTCTGAGATGGTCAGATTATTAATAAATTGATGCAGATCGGACTTAGTGATTTGTTCCTTACCGCGCGTTAGATCTTTCAATAGTTCGTATGGATTTTCTACACCTTCTCTGCGCAGTATTGTTTGTACAGCTTCAGCAAGTACAGACCAGTTAGCATCAAGATCTGCTGATAGTTTTTGTTTGTTAGGAGTAACTTTCTGCATGCCTTTTTGAATGGCTTGAAGGGCTATAAATGTATGTGCCACAGGTACACCAATATTCCTTAGAACGGTACTGTCCGTCAGGTCACGTTGTAGTCTGCTGACTGGAAGTTTGTCCGCCAGATGGGCATAAATCGCATTAGCATATCCCAGATTGCCTTCAGCATTTTCAAAATCAATTGGATTGACCTTGTGCGGCATCGCTGATGAACCAACTTCATTTGGATTCGCTTTTTGAGAAAGATATTGCATCGAAATATATGTCCACACATCGCGACAGAAATCAATGAGGATCGTATTGATGCGCATGGTCACATGACACAGGGCGGCTAACTGATCGTAATGCTCGATTTGTGTCGTGTAACGATATCGCCCAATGTCAAGATACTTTGAGGTAAAAGTATCTCCCCACGTTCTCCAGTTTGTATCGGGAAAAGCAGCATGATGGGCATTGAAGTTTCCGGTGGCGCCGCCAAATTTTGCTTTCAATTCGGTCGTTGCAAGTACCGCTATTTGGACATCCAATCTTTCCACAAATACCATAATTTCTTTGCCGAGCAGTGTCGGTGATGCCGGTTGCCCATGTGTATGCGCCAGCATGGGGATATTGGCCGTGTGCATGGCAAAGTCATAAAGACATTGTCTGGTGGCCACAATGGCAGGCACCAGCTGATCCTGATAGGCATCTTTGATCATCAAAGGGAACGCTGTATTATTGACATCCTGCGAAGTCAGTCCGAAATGAACCCATTCCTTGATCGCGGTAAGCTCAAGTTTTTCTAATTTTCTTTTTATAAAATATTCGATCGCTTTGACATCGTGATTAATTTCCGATTCAATGTTTTTTATTTCCAAAGCATCATCGTCGTTGAAGGCAGCAACAATATTGCGCAATCCTTTGATTTGCGTTTCATCGATCGTGGTATTGCGGATGATGTTAGTTTCTGCCAAGGCAATGAGATATTCTACTTCCAGATGGCATCGGTACTTCATCAAAGCAAATTCAGAGAAATATTTGCCAAGCGCTTTTGTTTTGCCGGCATAGCGACCATCAATAGGAGAAATATTGTGAAGCATAGAATAGAAATAATTAAATATGAATGCAGGTGCAAAAATACGTTAATCCTGCTATTGCGTTAGTCAAATACCTGTGAAAGCCAAGGACATCACCTAAAAACCCAATAAAATTGAATTAAATGGTTTTGTTTTCAAAGCCTTCCGGATCAATTCGGCTAAAGACCTCTTTGTCGGCCAGCTCCTTTGAATAGGGAATCGTAATGGTTGTCGTGGTTCCCACTCCCTTTTCAGAATGAATAGAAATTTCTCCATGTAGGAAGTTCACCCGAGCGGCAACATTTTCAGTGCCCATTCCCTTTTTTACCTGTTGAGGATCGAATCCAATTCCATCATCTTCGACCATGATTTCAAGGTCTTCATCGTTGCGAATCAGTTGAATCAATATCTCTTTGGCTTGTCCATGTTTGAGACTATTATAAAGCAACTCCTGCACGATTCTGAATATATTCAGATTGAATCCTACCGGCAAGTCATTTAAGATACCGTAATTTAGAAATTCAATATGCGGTGTTTCTTTAGATTCAATCCGATTGACTAAATCCTTGATAGCCGGAACGATGCCGAGCTTGAGCAATGCACCGGGTTGCATATTGTTAGAAATGGTTCTGACTTCATTGCAAGCGGCGTCCAAAAGATTATAGGCTTTGTTGTATTCCTGTTGATTGCTTAATTCAGGCACTTTGGCTTGTATCGCATCAAAGTGTAATTTGACCGTTGACAATAGACCACCAAGACTGTCATGGAGATCGCGAGCGATCCTTTCACGCTCTACTTCCTGCCCTTGGAGCATTGAACTGATCGTTTCGATTTTGCGATTACTTTCCAGTTCATTTATTTTTCGCATGTTGATTTCTTCATTTTGACTGGCAATGATCTGGTTGGAGTTCAGGCGATGTTGGTAACTGCGAATAATAATGTAGGAAACAATCAACATGATCACAACACCCACAAGTAGAGCATAGCTTAATACCTTTTGCATTCTTGATTTGAGCACTGTAATATTCCGATCTCTGGCCATCTCTTGAAGCTCCGTTTCTCGCTCGATATCCATATACTTGAGCATCGTTTCCTGCATGCTTGCCGTTTTGCTGGCATCATTCAAGCTATCATTAAAACTAGAATACACTTTCATGACTTCCAAGGCAGCAGGAAAATCTTGAAGCAATTCATAACATTCCACTTGCTTTTTGTATAATTCTCGTTTGACAAAGGTATTGCTGCCTACCAACGACAAGCCTTGTGTGAGATAATACATGGCCAGTTTGTATTTGCCGGCATGCATGTTGTACATACCGACATGCAGGTGCAAAGAAGGAAGAAATGATTTGTATCGAATGCTATCGAAGCGTGTCAGGCGGATGTTCAAGGAGTCCGGCGCTTCCATCGCATTGCTCTGGCGGCCTGTGATCGCGGTGATCGTGAGCTGATTGATATTGAATAATAGCGTGTCACGTATGGATAAATTCAATCGGCTGGCACTATCTAAATACTGTGCGGCCTCTATATATTCACCTTTAGCTATATAGACCTCACCAATCTGTTGTAGCATTCGCGCAGATAAAAGCGTATCAAGACTTTTCTCCGCATAAGTTTGTACTTGATTAAATAGTTTGATAGCCTCTAGAAAATATTCACTGCCACAATACAATCTACCTAAATCAACAATAGTTTGATACATTTTCAGCGTGTCTCCCGCGCGCTCATATAACTTTTGTGCCTGAATATAATTTTTGATAGCGCGATCCAGATTTTCCATTTCTGCGAGATCTCTTTCTGCAATCAAAAGATAGGCATTGGCAGCATCCCCATATTGCCCTTGTTGCTCGAGCTGAGCACTTAACCGATATAATTCTGCATTCGACAACTGCTCGTCCACTTGCCCGTGGAGAGGTAAAGGCATGATATTAAGAACCCATAGGAGTACACTAAAGGTGAAAACTGATTTGGTCGAATGGTATAAATAGTCCTTCATATCCTATAGGTATCGTATGGATATTCTGTTGTGTTTAGTGAAGGGTAAGGCAAGTAAAAAGTCAGTGTTTGGGTTGTGACGCCGTTTTGAAAGTATTAGTCTTTATAATGCAATTTAATTTTCTTGTAAGATTTGTTTTGGATTAGGGTGTTTTAGTGGTCAGTTGATTCTCTATAGCGACTCTGACCAAGCCGGCTGTATTTCTAACAGATAGTTTAGTCAAAAGACTGCGACGATGGGACTCGACTGTTTTTAAACTGATAAATAAAGTGTCTGCGATTTCCTGTGTTGTATGCTCTCTGACGATAAGATCTAACACATCTTTCTCACGTCTGGAAATCTTAGGAGCAAGCTTTGAAGATCTTTTGTTTCCGGTTTTCGGATTGACCAGACTTTTCATGATGGTTTCCGTCACATCATCGCTAAAATATGACTGTCCATTATAGACAGCTTCAATTGCCGATAACAATTCTTTTTTTCCTGTATTTTTTAAGATATAACCTTGTGCCCCATGCTTTAAAATCTCTGTCACAAAACTTTCTTCATTGTGCATGGATAAAGCTAATACCTTGAGATCAGGATATTCTTTGCTGATTTTCTGACAAACATCAATGCCATTCATGCCGGGTAAATTGATATCCAAAAGAATCACATCCGCAGGTGTCTCAGCGATTTTTTCAAATACTTCAGGGCCCGTGTAACATTTGGAGACAACCTGAATATTATCCATCCCGTCGAGAATGGATTCTATCCCTTCAACAAACATGTTGTGATCATCCGCAATCATTACTCTAATCATAATCAATTCAAATTAAGATTTAAAACTTACTAAAAGTACAAACTATTCAGTACTTAGTTCACGACGTACATTTCTGACGACCACCGTTATTGATTTACCTGAACGAAGATAAACCTCACATTGTTCTCCAAGGGCTATTATTTCAAGCACCCTTTCCCGAAAGTGGATTTTAAACTGAAAAGTACCCCATTCCATTGGAATTTTCGGATTAAAGTGTAATTCATCTGATATTACCCGCATTCCCGCAAATCCTTTCACAACAGACATCCAGGATCCGGCCATGCTGGTGATATGCAAACCATCTTCCGTATCATTATTATAGTCATCCAGGTCAAGCCGGGATGTTCGAAGGTACATTTCACGAGCTTTTTCGGCTTTTCCCAATTTGACAGCTAGAATCGCATGAACACATGGACTAAGTGAAGATTCATGAACCGTCATAGGTTCATAAAAGTCAAAATGCCGACGAATGGTTTCCTCATCAAAGTCCTCTTCAAAAAAATACATGCCTTGTAGAACATCCGCCTGTTTGATAAAGCATGACCGGAGGATTCTATCCCATGACCATTTTTGATTAAGAGGTAATTCGGAATCCGGCAACTGACTAACCGGCATCAGTTCCTTGTCCAAGAATCCATCCTGCTGTAAATGAATCTCTCGCTGATCATCCCATGGAAAATACATTCCATTGATACGCTCAGACCATGCTGTGATCTCAGAATCATCAAAGTTTAATTTGTTGCTTATTTGATTCCATTGATCGGGGTGCTGGCTTTTAGCCCATTTTATTTGATCACAGGTATATTGCATGCACCAGCGGGCAAGGTAATTGGTATACCAATTATTGTTGACATTGTTTTCATATTCATTCGGACCGGTGACGCCCAACATCACCCAAGCATTTTTGTCCATCGAATAGTTGACTCGTTGTGACCAGAACCTGGAGACGCT
This sequence comes from Saprospiraceae bacterium, assembly GCA_037969625.1. Taxonomy (GTDB): domain Bacteria; phylum Bacteroidota; class Bacteroidia; order Chitinophagales; family Saprospiraceae; genus Opimibacter. The sequence goes on along the minus strand of JBBKXT010000194.1, from coordinate 5,889 downwards.
GATCATGACTTCAAGTCCACCATCTAATAAATAATCAATGTCTCCCGTATATTTTATATAATCGTAAATGGCATAGACCATTGCACCATTTCGATGGATTTCTTCAAAGGTGATCTCCCATTCGTTGTGACACTCTTCACCATTCATGGTAACCATAGGGTAGAGGGCAGCCCCATTTTTGAAGCCTAGCTTCTGCGCATTTTCAATCGCCTTTTGTAAATGCAGGTAACGGTAGACTAATAAGTTTCGGGCAACATTTGAATCCCCTGTACTCAAATAAAAGGGAATGCAATAGGCTTCCGTATCCCAATAAGTGCTGCCACCATATTTTTCACCCGTAAATCCCTTTGGACCAATATTTAATCTTGCATCGTCACCGGTATAGGTTTGCCAAAGGTGAAATATATTAAAACGAATGCCTTGTTGTGCCGGAATATCTCCTGAAATCTTTATATCAGCACCATTCCAAATGTTTTTCCAAGCCAGACAATGAGCCTGTTTCATCGCAGTAAATCCATCTTGGAATAGCTGTGCAAGTTTGCTTTTCCCGGCGGCCACTTGCCCTTCTTCAGGGACATAAAGACTACTAAGATTTACGACGAATTTTTGCAAAACCAATTCATCACGATCACCTATCATTTGATTGTAAAGGCGGCTAACCCGCATCGGGGAGACTGATCCATTCGATGGATGCCTATCGACTCCATTTAATGCTACTTTGCATTGCATAAAAGAACTGACCACAAAATCAGTTTTTTTTGTTTTTGCAGAAACCATGGAGTAGGTGTCATCCTGTATTTCTTGAAGATTGCTCCAAAATTGATCACCATAATTAGCATCTCTATTGTGGACATCAAAATTAAGATAAGGCTCAAAACTTACTTCTCCCTTAAACCCAACTGATTCTACGCGCACTTGAATCGAAGCAGTATCCGGATCATCCATGCTACAAAATCTTTCAAAACGAAAAGTGAGTGTGCCTCCTGACGTTGGTTGCACATCAAAAGTTCGAATCAGTAGACCATTTTCCATGTCCAATGTTCGAATAAAATTTAAGCAGGATATCTTGGACAGATCGAGGATTGTCCCATCTACTATTATCCGAATGCCTATCCAATTGACACCATTCAGCACCTTCGCGAAATATTCAGGATAACCATTTTTCCACCAGCCAACTCTTGTTAAATCAGGATAATATACGCCTGCAAAGTAGCTGCCGGGCAGACTTTTTCCCGAATAATCTTCCTCAAAATTTCCACGTCCACCAAATCGTCCATTGCCCAGACTAAATATACTTTCACTGACTTCCTGATGGGCTGCATGAAATCCCTCCTCTATGATCTGCCAGGGATGATGGCTTATATAGTTCTTCATGATAATTGCTCAATAATTAATTTGGGAGTCATTTGATCCAATCCGGAAATCGTAAAATTAGCTTCATGAAGATCTTTTGGATCGCCGATGCCGATTACCTTGCATCCGGCGGCTAAGGCAGCTTTGACTCCCTTTGCGGCGTCCTCAAAAACAACTACTTCTGATGGGTGTAATTTCATGGCTTCACAGCCTTTGAGGAAAATTTCAGGATCCGGTTTGGATTTTTTGGTGCTGGTTCCATCGAATATGAAATCAAATCGATTTTCAATGGCGAGTTTATTAATGACCATTTTAGCATTTTTGCTTGCAGAGCCAAGCGCAACAGATAAACCCAATTTTTTGGTGTCTATCAAAAACGCAAGTACTCCCGGCAATAAATCTCTTGGCGTAATTTCTTCAATGGCCTCAAGATATAGTTCATTCTTCTTAGCCGCCCAATGTTCTTTTTCTTCCGGAGACAAGGTGATGGCGTGTTTTGATAATAAATATTCGAGTGATTCCATTCTGCTGGCACCGCGCGTATGTCGATCATCCTCTTCCGATATTTCAGCACCTAATTCTTTAAGTATTTTTTTCCAGGATTGAAAATGGTGTTCGGCAGTATCGACAATAACACCATCTAAATCAAAAATAAATCCGTGAATACCTTTCGCTTCGGATGGCTCAAGAACTTCTGGTTTTTCCAATAATTTCAATTTCTCTACTACTAAGCTGTATAGATCAATGTCTTTCAGATGATAGTTGATACTAGTTACCTTCTTGCGTATCGTATCTCCGCCATACTTCTCTTTTAACGCATGGATACTAGCCGCATAGATTTCAGCTAACTCATTTGTATGTGAATACATGAGCGTGCCATCATAATGTATCAGTGCATCTAAATCACCTATCCCTTCGAGGCGTTTCAATAGATTTTCTTTCTGCCCAATTTCCTGGAGGCCATGGAGCAGCAATTTATCTGCCTCCGGATGATCTCCAGGAGAATTATATTCAGTAACCACCGACAAAGACTTCATAGCACTTTTTGAATCAATGCTGTATAAAGTTTCCCAGGCGTCTATGTCGTGATGAATCACACTTAATTGATAGGCCATGTGCTGACCGATCTTCTCTTCCCCGGTTTGTTTGGCAGCTCGAAGCCCAATTTGGAGCATTTCCTTGGCTTTGGCAAGTGGAAGTTTATCAAGTTTGATGTCACTTAAAATATAAAGGACCTCCTCGTATGCCCTTTGCAAATGAAGCTCTAATAATAATTCATACGTCGAAGAAGTTAGTAATTTATTTACTCCTTTTAGTTTTGAGTCTATCGACCAGGTGCGCATCCAACGAACAAGAAGACATGCCCAGCGTATACGCTGAGGATTATCTATCGTTATTTTACTTTCTACTAATTGAAATGCTGCACGTCTTGCTTTTTTCTCAAGAATAAATGGTTCAGCAGAGCGGAGTAAGGTGTTGGTTCCCTTCAGCAGTATAAAGCCGTCTCGACCGCTCACATCCATGGCAAGGGTAATCGCAATTTTCTGTATTCTTGGCGCCATTTGTAATTGGCAGAATGCATCAAACAGCTTTAATGCATGTTTGAGTTCGGTCGACAGTTGATCTTGAAATTGGGGTACTTTAATCATCAATCGATAAAGGTGATGAATGGTGGCCTCGAGAATTTGGATCGTTTGGGGAAGTGCGTTTTCTCTCAATAACTCTTGCGCCTGTTTGTGGAGGACGGCAATAATATTTCTGACCGATTTAAGATTGTTTCTATTAAGTTTTATGACACCAAATTTATCCATTGGTGTCATGTCCGTCAGCAGATGATGATAGTCTGGCTTTCTTACCTGATGAAGGTAATTGGCTAGCACTTCAGCTCGAAATGCACTATGTGAATGGGCGTATGAAGAAACAAACTTTCGAAGTTCAGTAATATTTAATTTTTTGAGAACTTCATCCAAAAGAATTTTTTCATGCCTGGATTTAGATCTGTTTCGTCGATTCCTGATTTTATGATCCCTTAAAATCATCATGGCCCCGATGGCATGTTTACATACTTTCGAGTGCTTAAATTGAGCACAATGGCATTTAGCGGAGATCATGCCATCTGGGGTAATCGCCATTTCTACATGGTAATCCGGGTTTTTCGAAAGACAATGGAAAAAACCCGTCTGAGGTTGCGTCAGGTCGTATTCATTGGTCTCTTTGACCAAATCCATAGCCTCTTCTATAAGAAGAGTCGAAAAATGGCTTTCCAGGTCTAATAGAACAACTTTCATTGATTTGCGTGATCGGTTTTTTCGCTGATGAATATATGGCAAACAATAGTTTTACCATAAATTATTCCAAAGGATGGTAGCAATCCCATGGATACACATAAATTTGTGAAGGTAACGCAGTACTATGGAAGTTAAACAGGTTTGTTTCGTTCGACACGCAAAATCAAGCTGGGATCACCCGGAAATGAGTGATTTTGACCGTCCTTTAAATGGCAGAGGCCTTCATGATGCTCCTTTAATGGCAGCTAAAATGGCCGGTTTGGGGTTGATACCTGACTATATTATTACCTCTGGGGCCAATCGCGCTAAAACAACAGCAGGTTTTTTCAAGGAAGCTGCTCATTTGCCCGAAAATAAGTTTGTCGTAACAAAAAGTATCTATGAAGCTGGTCAAGAAGCCGTTTACAGAGCTTTGCAAGCCGCACCGGATACGGCAAATTTTGTCTTTATTTTCGGCCATAACCCTACTTTTACCTATATCGCTAATTCAATTGCAGGTGTCCATATCGACAATGTACCTACTTGTGGCGTGGTTCACGCACAGTTGTTTATCTCTTCCTGGAGAGATTTTAAGCCAGATTTTGCAGGATTTATAGGGTTTCATTACCCAAAACAGTATAATCCATGAAAAAAGCCCTGTTTTTACTAGGATTTGCTTTTTTGATAAGTACTTCCTGCGCCCCAAAAACTCCTGAATTCGTTTATAAACTGACCAATGAACAGTTATCAAATCTGATGTTGGACATGCAGCTGACAGATGTCGCTTTAGGAGAAGTCAATGGTTTGGAGAGGGATTCATTGCAAGTCGCTTTTCGCACGAGCCTGGAAGAAGTTTACGGTCTTCCCATATTAGTACTGGCAAATGAAATCAAAAATCTCGAAAGCGATCCTGAAAAATTACTTCTGGTGATGAACAGAGTGCAGATATTGTTAGACTCGATCCGCTAAGGAAATGCCATGCTTAAGAATATAAGTCTCAGAACAATTTCCCTTATTGCTGCCTTAGCGATTACTGTTTTTCTTTGGCTAGGATTATGGATCGCTAAAAAGATATTATTTCTACCGCCATTAGGTTCCTATGAGATCATTTTGATTCTATGTACCGGGCTATTTGCTTTTCTCGTTATTTATTATCTCGTCGATAGATTTTTGTACAGACGCATTAAGCTTCTCTATAAAATCATCCGCAAATCTAAAAGCTCAATTCCAGAGAGGAAATTTGCCAACCAAAGCCAGTATTCAGTTTTAGATGGTGTTGAAAAAGAGGTGGAACAATGGGCAGAATCACGAGAGAATGAAATCGAAACACTAAAAACACTTGAATCTTATCGCAAGCGTTTTATCGGAAATGTATCTCATGAATTAAAAACACCTATTTTTTCTATTCAGGGCTATATCTATACCTTAATCGATGGCGGACTTTATGATGAGAATGTCAATGAGAAATATTTGGAACGCGCAGCCTCAAATGTTGAACGTCTACTAACCATCGTGCAGGATCTTGAAGAAATCAGTAAGCTGGAGTCTGATGATTTGGTTCTGGATATTCGAAAGTTTGACCTTAAAGCACTTGTCAGTGAAGTGTTCACAGATCTTGAAGTTACTGCGACATCAAAGAATATAAAACTTGCTTTTAAAGAAGGCGCAGACAATGCCTATAATGTTATGGCTGATCGTGAGGCTATTCGGCAAGTGTTGACAAATTTAATCCTCAATTCCATTAAATATGGAAGAGAGAATGGTGTGACTAAAACGAGTTTTTATGTCATGGATAATCAGATTCTAATTGAAGTGGCGGATGACGGAATTGGGATTGGAGAGAAACATCTGAATCACCTCTTTGATAGATTCTATCGAGTGGATAAAAGCAGAAGCAGAGAGTCCGGTGGATCAGGACTCGGTCTTTCGATTGTCAAACATATTGTGGAAGCCCACAATCAATCCGTTAATGTGCGCAGTACCACTGGCATTGGATCTACTTTTGGATTTACCCTTGACAAAGCCCGCGATTAAGGGCATATCGGAGCGTAGCGCTTGCCCTGTACTCCGACGTACCAGGTAGTTCAGTGGCTTGCCCTGAACTCCGACGAAGAAGGTAGTTTTTCAGTGGCTTGCCCTGTACTCCGACGTAGGAGGTATTTCAGTTGCTTGCCCTGTACTCCAACGTAGGAGGTATTTCAGTTGCTTGCCCTGTACTCCAACGAAGGAGGTATTTCAGTTGCTTGCCCTGGACTCCGACTAAGGAGGT
>JBBKXT010000193.1:0-3287 GCA_037969625.1 Saprospiraceae bacterium | reverse complement strand
ATACTCCTTCCGCGTACAGCCTGGTTTGGTGCGCTTATGGCCCTTGGCACCATCACAGGTGCATTGTTTTTTCACGCCACTGTACTGGGTATTGATGTACAGGGGGATGGTGGTCTGCTTTTTATAATGGCCTGTATTGTTTTTGTTTTAAGCCTAGTGACACTATGGCTAGAGCGAAAGAAAATTCCTATTGCAGGCATAAAGGCATAGTGCACCTTCTGACAACGGTCACCTTTATCCCGGACAAGACTACATGACGCACATGAAGGCATGTAGTCTTATCGCAGAATATGAATGTATTGAATACGCATCTTGGCTCTCGCCACCTATAAGAGGCACGTATGGCATGAAAAATATTCGTTTTATTGAATCACTGATACATATAAAACGATCGACAGTGGATCTTCCATATCAAGACTCATGTTCATAAACTTTACTTCTATATTTCCAGGTGAGCTTACTCGGGCATAGCCAATCATTAGGCCTGACATGGCTCCTCCTGGTGATACATACACGGAAGCTTCCTCAAGTGCATTCGGACAGGGGATATTCACCATCTCCTCACTTAAGGCAGCAATAGCAGGAATTTCTATTTCGATAGTTTGCTTCAAAATACTATTCAAAATGCTCCCTGAAGATCCAATTTTGACGGTTCCATTTACATCCAATTTTGCCTGAGGTGTTGTCTCTCCTATACCAACGTTTCCGAATGAATCAATCCGCATTTGTTCAGCGCCATTGGTGCCAAACCACAAGGGTTTATTTTCATTCTGAATAATATGGGCTTCACCGGTAGCAAGCGTAACCCCTGCCACCAAGCCATCCTGCGCATAGGCACCGGTCGTTGCATTTGACAGCTGAATTCTTGTCGTGGGTGCAGCATTGCTGTGAATATGAAGTTGTGTTTTGGGGGCGATAGTCCCTATCCCGATAGAACTTCCTTGATTAAATAAGTTGGTGGTATACACCCATTTATTACCATCCCACCGAAGCGTTTGGCCATTTAATAGTCCATTCTGAATAGGTGTGGACCAATTTGTCCCATCATAGTAATACAGTCCTTTTGGTGTAGGAGGCAGAGGGGGCGGCGCTATGTCCGTTTGGAAAATCATCAAACCGATATCTTCCGCATTTAGATTCAATTCCTCTCGTTGCGTGCCGGTCATCCGTGGGATGAGTAAGCCTTTCGTAGAAGAGGAAATGTCTAGAATAGAATTTGGGTTGGGGGTAGTCGTTCCGATACCTATCTGCGAGGTACAGAAGAGCGGTGGCAATAGTAGCCACAGCAACATCATTAGCCTTTTCATTAGTTCATGGTTTTAAATTCTAAAACGTCCTTCATGCGTTATGCATTTAACATGAAGTCAATGATAGAAAATGGAGGAAAAAATTATTTCAATAAAAAAAGTATTTGAGTGTTGTGCAATGATTGATCGTATTAAATTGGGTCATCGTTATATCAAATACATACAGCCATAGCCGGTTAGAATATATTAAACAATATCCTAATATGTATTTGGGCTAGATTAACTAGCCACTTTCATCCAAACTTGGTGTCTCTTGGAAAACGTGTTGCATTTCAAATATAGGGTATATCAGGGGATTATGCGCATAATCCCCTGATATTAAATCATATATATAATTGTATTAATATATATCAACCTCTAAAATCTGGCTTGTAGCGATAAAACCACATTCCTTCCAGGGGCAACAATTCCTGAACTATAAGGACGATAACGTAAATCCGTCAAATTTTCCAGACCTGCCCCAATCGTAAAATAATCACTTAGGTCATAGGTCGCTTTAAAATTGAGTGTAGCCCACGCAGGAGAATAAGGATTCCCGTTTTCATCAATAGCATAAATCTCTGCTTTCGTTTTTTCTTCTTCCGGCAGATCCTCATAAGTGCGCTGCGCACTAAAGGCTGTATATAACATCATGCGCAAATCACCATACTTGTATGTCAATCTGCCCATTCCGAAAAAAGGAGCTGCATGGCGTGCAGGACTAACCGTTCCATCATCAAGTTCTTCCTCCCCCTTCTGATAGTTTAAGTCTGTTGAAAAACCAAAACCAGATCCGAGCTCAACATCCAATCCAAACTGAACGCCATAGACCGTTGTCAAGGCTGCATTCTGAAGGGCTTGTATTTGACTCGGCACCCCATCATAGATAAGCGTATCCATTCCATTCAAAGTAAAATCCCGTCTGACCAAAGCGTCATTCAATCTTGTGTAATAAGCCGTCAAATCAACCTTTAGAATTTTTGAAATAATGGTAGCAACACCCGCCTCAAAATTATAGGCGTACTCTGCATTCAAGTCAGGGTTGGGCACGATGACATAGCCGGGTTCAGAATCAAATACTTTTCCGGAATCATCAACATTGGGCGATCTTAATCCAGTTGATGTATTCAATCGAAACGTCCATTGTTCGGATGGCGAAAAAGTGACCCCCAGGCTTCCGGTAAGTCCTCCATTTTTAATAGTAGCATGAGTAAAAGGAAAGGGATAAAAAGTAGTATCAAAGTCAGCGGCTTGATGAAAATTGCTATAGCGCGCACCGGCTTGAAGTAATAGTTTTTTAGAAAATCGTTTTTGAAAATTAGCATAGACCCCTAGGGAAGACCATGTCGCTTGCGGATATCTGGATGGGCCATCAGACACCACACCGGTAGTAAGGTCTTCGTCCATCCCGATTGAACTGACATCATCCCAAACGCCTTCAACACCATAAAACAACCTGTTCTTTAGGCCAAAGGACTTGCTAAAATCTAAATTCAAAGAAAGTGCGCCAACATTTTCCTCACGAATAAATCTGGTCGAAGCATTAAAGTTTCGATCAATCCGACTCTCTTCAAAATCCTGATATGCTGCGCGCAACACCATTTCATCATAGATGGTATTATACCCATGATGCTGAACCGTCAATTGATTCATCATCCAACGCTGAGGTCCATACGACCATTCGCCATATCTGGGCAATCCATTTCGGGTGCGCATCAATCGATCATATCTTGAATAGGAGGTTGTTGCCGAGTAATGCAATGCGTATTGAAAATCCCATTGATCATTTGGACTATACCGCACCTTCTGCATAAAATTAATCTGCCCATACCCGGAAGGCTTTTGCACCAGTGGATCTTCATTTGTCACGACCACATCCATGCTGTCTACGCGCTGTACGTAAGAAGGTCTGAGATATTCTTCCGGCCCATAGCTCCCCATGCGCAAGTCGCCATATTCAAATGAAGAAAAGCTCGTCACCGAAGCCCATTTCTTCCAACC
>JBBKXT010000192.1:0-15304 GCA_037969625.1 Saprospiraceae bacterium | reverse complement strand
CCGGGGTAATCAATAGCTACTTGATCCATCAATCTTCCTTCCATATTGAAAATAGATAATGTTCCGGCCAAATCTTTTTCCCAGGTGATCTTGTTTGCACCGATTGAAATGCCTTTTTGAAAGGGTAGAATGGATGCTGTTTCATCCTCTTCTTCAATAGCAAGAGAGCCTTCAGCTTCATAGGCACCTATATCATGTTGAGAGCCTTGCGGTCGGGATAATCCATCGAGATCATCCACTACACCGAAGGCAAATGCCGCACTTCCAATATTGATAGCTTGTGCATCATTGGCCAGATGATAATCCCCTGATCCAGGTGAAACAAATAATTCATTAAGTGGATCGGCCAGCACACTATGGGCATCATATCCCAGCGCCTGCCATTCAGTGAGTGTTAGGGTTTGACCATCTCCATCATTACTCAAACTATTGACAACGATATTGTAATCTGAATCAAATCCCGGAACTGCATCCGCATCAAGCGCAATGCTTCCTCGCCATGGGTGCTGATTGATGAGTATGTTATTAAAGACCTGAGCACCTGACGAACCATTCACCGCCAGAATACACCATCGGGCATTGGAGGCATTGATGATTGTGTTGTGAACGATCACTGCATTTATTGAGGGCTCTGCAGCATCTTGTTGGAAAAGTGCAATGCCGGTGGCATGATTTTCATACAATAGATTATTAAAAATGAAAGCACCCTGGACGCCATCCAGATTTATCGCTGCGCCTCCGGCGACTCCATTTTCATAGAGGATATTACCATAGATTTGTGGATCCGTACTGATGCCATCGCCGCCCTGACTGTCATCCGCATTGATCTGAATACCACCGCGTGTATTATGATGACTAGTATTATATCGGATGATGGATCGGTCACTACTATTGGAGACATAGATGCCATGTTCGTCAATCGAGTTCAAGCACTCATTGTACTCAATAAGAATATCATCCGTAAAGCCTGTGAAGATGCCGCGCTCGAAGTTATTGTCACAATAGGTGTTTCGAACGATACAGAAATGGGCATTGACCAATCGGATGCCATTGCGCGGTTGATCGATGACGCGGAATCCATTGACTTCAATGTAATCTGCATTTTCGATATTGATACCATCTGTGGTCACCGGATTTTCTGTATCGATGACGCAGTTGGAAGCAGAGGTGATAAAAACAATAGGATCAGTAACAGTTCCGGTTGTTCGCAGATCAAATCCCGCATAGTTTCCATTAGCGACCCATACGGAATCTCCGGCGGTTACCTGGTCTGCGGCATATTGAAGTGTTTGCCATGCTTCTGCCCATGAATCACCAGAGTTGGCGTTATTACCGGAAGGAGATACATATTTTGTAGACGCTATAGCGGAATAGGAGACAAGCGTCAGGCATAAGATTAGTATAGGAAGGACTCTCTGTTGGAAAGTGGTTTTCATAAGCTTCCGATTTTAAGTATTAAATCGGGTGTGAGCATTTCAAATATACAAAATTCTGACACAAGCAAGTGTGTTTTTGGAAAGAATGGTTGGATGGGAAGTTTAAAAACGGACAACCGTAATCACGTGATGGTCAACATTGGATTTCGTTGTGAAGGGTTGCCGCAAAAAAAAATCAGCGCGATAAAGCGCTGATCTTCTTGATACGAATTTGGATATTGATAGTAGTGGATATCAAGTACCCGATTCCAAAGATATACTACTAATCGAATTTTCGTGCATCTCAGGAAATATTTTTTTATACGATCTCAAAGTGATCTCCTGTTTTCACCCTTCCTTCACGAAGCACAATAGTACCCCAACCTGCTTTTTCGTGGAAAGCATCTTGCGCACCTTGACCAAGATTTTCATCCATGAGTTTGCAAGGAGCGCAGTAGCTGGTTACTTCTAAAAGCACTTCTGGACCAATAGCTATTTTCTTACCAATCATGTTTTCCTGGGGTAAGAAATCAAGACAAATATTGCGCCTGGAAGCGGTGTGTGCATCGCCGTGGAACCCAACAGCAGCAGCTACTTCAGCTAGTGCAGCCCCGGAGATGATCGTGACGGTTCGCCTCGAAACTTCTTTGAAATGATGATCTCCTTCAATGCCTGTTTTGAGAATATTTATTTCAGAAACCGGCAGTGGTGACTCTTTCTTTTTTGGCCGAATGATGATCGATTGTATAAAGCCCATAATCTTAAAATTCTAAATTATATCTATTCCCTTTTATTAAATAATCGGCAATGATTCGCCTTGCTTTGATCGTGTTTTTAACCGGATATTGGCTGAATCTTTTTATTCCTTTTAGCATGATGGACAACTCATCACCGGTCGCAAACGCCATTAATGCATCAGAAGCAAATTTTTGAATTCGTGCCTGACTTTCACTGATCGTCAATTCTGTAATCGCTTTGACCACCTCAGCGGGATAAGTTATATTCGAAGTAGCCATTTTTTCAGCACGCAGTAATTGGGATTCTGCAATGAAGCATTCGATACCAATGTCTGCAATATGCATGACGATTTCCTGCTCTTCGCGAAGGTCGTGCTTCCCATCCATCTGATATTTAACTGCGGCACCGGCCAAGAGTAACATACTTTTTTTAAAGTGCTGTACAGCCTGGTGTTCAGCAGCCCATGGGCTTTCATCTACTGTGCGAGAAGGCATTGTCATCAATTCTTTTTGAACGGCCCAGGCCGGACCCACAAGATCCAATTCGCCTTTCAATGCCTTTTTGATGATTCGATCTACCAGCAATAAGCGATTGATTTCATTGGTTCCTTCATAGATTCGGTTGATACGTGCATCACGATAGGCTCTGGCAGGCGTATATTCTTCTGAGTAGCCATTCCCGCCGTGTATTTGAACAGTTTCATCAATGACATAGTCGAGATATTCTGAACCGGCTACTTTCACAATGGCACATTCAGAGGCAAACTCTTTGGCGGCATCCAGCATCGCCATTTCATAGGTGCTACCGGATTCGATGAGGCTTTCTTTATGCTTTCCCATCATATCGGATAGTCTGTAGATAGCCGATTCGAGGGAAAATATTTTGGCTCCCATTTCACCAAGCTTGTGTTTAATGGCTCCAAAACTTGAGATAGGCTTGCCAAACTGATGCCTTTCATTGGCGTATTTAACGGCTACGGAAGTACTGTGTTTAGAACCACCCAAGGTCATAGAACCAAGTTTGAAACGGCCAATATTGAGTGTGTTAAAGGCAATTAAATGTCCTTTGCCAATCTCGCCAAGAACATTACCTACTGGGATGTGCATATTTTCAAAAAACACCTGTCGAGTTGAAGAACCTTTGATTCCCATTTTATCTTCTTCAGCACCCAGCGTGAGTCCTTCTGTTCCTGCTTCTACGATAAAACCGGTAAAAAGCTTACCATCTATTTTTGCAAACACAGTGAATACATCTGCAAACCCTGCATTGGTGATCCACATTTTCTGTCCGTTGAGAATATAATGTTTGCCGTCTGAAGAAAGATCAGCGCGTGTTTTTGCCGCAAGTGCATCGGAACCGGATTCAGGTTCTGTCAGGCAATAGGCGGCTTGCATTTCTCCGGAACACAATCGAGGCAAATATTTTTGCTTTTGCTCAGTGGTGCCATAATAAAGTAAGGGCAACATGCCGATGCCAATATGCGCAGCGAAAGTGGTGTCAAAAGATCCACCTGCCTTTCCTAATTCATCAGCAATCAATGTGTTTGCATTTGTATCCAATGGGGTGCCACCATATTCTTCAGGGATATGAGCCCCCAATAGACCAAGTGCGCCGGCTTCTTCCATCAAACCAACTTGTGCCTCCAATTTATGCGCCGGAATTCGGATTTTATCCACAAAATCCTGGCACATCTTTCGGATCATTTTTTGATCTTCATTAAATTCTTCCGGAATAAATATTTCGCTGGCAAGTGTGTTTTTGATAATAAATTCACCGCCTCTTAATGCTTTTACGGATGCCATTTTTAAATATTTTATGATTTATACAAACAGAGGTGTGCTGACAATAAAAGTAATGAAGAAATTAACGATGCGTTGAATTTAAAGATTGTAGATGATGCTCTAATGTCTACTTATTTTGTTTTATGACAGGCATGGAGATATTGATTTGGTAAGAAGTAGTATTAGATTTTTTAGCAATAGGTGCTGCGATTTTCGTTGGCGTGACTTGATAATGAATTTGAAGTCCGGAGGTATTTGACGGAACTTGATTTTGAGGTATTTGTTTTGATATATCTTTTACATCCTTCGCACCACTGCCTGGTAGTCTGAAGTGGATATGGAGCTTTCTGCTGTATTTAGATTTAATTTTTCCTTGCTCAGGGACTTTAAATGACAGACTGCGCACAAGCCGTACGGCTTCTTCATCGCAGCCATGGCCAATCCCGGAAATAACATGGGTTTCAATTACTTTGCCTTTGTAGTCTACGGTGTATTGAAGGCTTACACGTCCTTCTATTTTATTGGCCAAAGCATCCTTGGGGTACTTAAGTTCTTTTTTGACAAAAGCATCCATGGCAGACCGTCCGCCCTCAAAATATGGGGATTTGACAAAGTCTTTATCCTTTCTTTCCTTCTTCATGAACTGATAAACAAATCAGGAGCCAGATCAGTTGTGGAATTGACTGCATAACCACTAAAATCGGTATGTCCGTTTTCTCTTAAGAAATCCTCATCGATAAAAAACTCACCTGTAGCTTCTCCCGGAGGAAGGGACAAGATTAGTTCAGCAGCATCAGCCACAATGGCCGGCCATCTGGATTGCTGGATCAGGGTATCACCGCCGAGGAGGTTTTGAACAGCAGCTGTTGCAATTGTCGTTCGGGGCCATAATCCATTGGCCGATATTTTGTGCTTTTTTAATTCCTGTGCCAGCCCCATGACCACCATGCTCATTCCATATTTGCTCATCGTATAAGCCGTAAATTGATCAAACCATTTTGGGTGAAGATCGATGGGAGGGCATAAACTTAAAATATGCGCATGCCCGGATTTTTTCAAAAAAGGAATGCAGGCCTGGGACATTAAAAAGGAACCGCGCACATTGATTTGATGCATGAGGTCAAATCGCTTGGAAGGCGTGTGTTCAATACCGGCAAGATAGATTGCACTCGCATTATTTATCAGAATATCAATACCACCAAAATGGGCTACGGTCTCTTCGACCACCTGCTGGATTTGATCTTCTTTTCTAAGATCCAGTACTAAAGGCAAAGCATTTCCTCCTAGCGCTGTGATTTCTTCAGCAGCTTGATATATAGTCCCGGGTAGTTTAGCATGCGGTTCAGTGGTCTTTGAGGCGATAACCACATTTGCACCTGACAAAGCTAATTTCTTAGCGATGGCAAGTCCAATGCCACGGCTTCCTCCGGTGATGATTGCAGTTTTATTTTTTAGAATACTAGACATTTTTCTGGTACCATCTTTGAGTTTCGGTACAAAACAAATATAGCCATTTTCAAGCAGTAATTAGTATATCCCAAGTGATAAGACCGAAACAGAAAGGATTTCATTTCTTATGGATAATTAATTAATGTCAAGTTAAAGTCAGTGAATTTGGTACCTAATGTGCTTGAACAGTTGTTTTGAAATGTAAAAATGATGTTCGCTTATTATATTCACAACACCATGACTAGCCACACTTCAAAAAGATGATTTAGATGAGAGCATTAGTTATTTCCGGAGGTGGAGCAAAAGGAGCCTGGGCAGGTGGTTTTGTTGAGTATCTGGCGGCCAAACAAGGCATGAAGTGGGATGTTTTAATTGGTTCGTCCACCGGTAGTTTGCTGGTGCCGCTCATCGCCATTGATGGATGGGGACCACTCAAGACCGCTTATACGACAAGCAAGCAAAGCGATATATTCAGCAACTGCCCTTTTATTATCAAAAAAGATGCAGAAGGTCATCGTGCGTCTTTTAATCACTGGCGGATCATTCTTCAGTTTATTCAAGCACGAAAAACTTTTGGAGAAAGCAGGAATCTGAAAAAGTTGATTCGAAAAA
Source organism: Saprospiraceae bacterium (assembly GCA_037969625.1). GTDB lineage: Bacteria > Bacteroidota > Bacteroidia > Chitinophagales > Saprospiraceae > Opimibacter. Next base: position 9,309 of record JBBKXT010000192.1, on the reverse strand, counting down.
CATTCCCAGAGGATAAATGGCAGACCCTGCTGGATACAGATAAGCAGATCATCGTTACGGTTTCCAACCTAACAAGGAATCAAATCGAATATAAGTATGCACGTGATTGTTCCTATGAGGATTTTTGCGACTGGATCTGGCTATCCTGTAATCTAGTGCCTTTTATGAGTCTTGCCATGAAAGATGGATGTGAATATGCCGATGCAGGTTTTGGGAATCCGATTCCTATTCAAGAAGCGATCAATGTTGGTGCGACTGAAATTGATGTTATTGTCCTCGAACCCAGGCACAAAGTCAGTTATTCACCACCTGCCACCAATGCATTTATGCTGATGCTCAAAACATTCAATTTTATGCAAAGCCAATTGGCCTGGGATGATATTCGATTTAGTTTGTCTGAATCACGCTATATGGGAATTAAAATCAGATTGGTGCATACGCCTACTGAGCTCACTACCAATAGCTTTATTTTTGATCCGGAACTTATGTCTGGTTGGTGGAAGAGTGGGGGGCAATACGCGGAGACATTATACAATAATGGTTTTTGGCACAGATGAAGTTGAATAAACAGAATAGCGTTGAGTTATGAGCATACGGCTGTACCTTGCAGGGATAAATGGATTGGGATTCAACGATAAACGGATACATATCTTATCTCACGTTAGAGAAAGGACAATCAGCTCATACCATTGAGGCATATACGCGAGACGTAAAGCGAATGGGGCGTTTTATGGTGGACGATGTGAGCCTCAGTTCGCCAAAAGATGTTTCACCACGGCATATTCAGGAGTTTATCCTGGTCTTAAATAGTGTAGAGATTGGTGCGCGAACACAGGCTAGAATGCTTTCGGGTATGCGTTCTTTTTTCCAGTATTTGATTTTGGAAGGTATACTCACTTTAGATCCAACGGAGCTTATCGAAGGGCCAAAGACAGACCGATATCTACCGGAGGTACTGAGTTTTGAAGAAATCAGGATGATGATTGAAGGCATCGATCGAAGTCATCCACAAGGCACCAGAAATGTGGCGATTTTGGAGACGCTTTATGCTTGTGGATTGCGTGTTTCAGAATTAACGGGTTTGCGCATCAGCCAGATCAGTGCTGAGCATGAATTTATTCGAGTGATAGGAAAGAATAATAAAGAGCGATTGATTCCGATCGGAACAGAAGCCTTGCATCAGATCGATTTATATGTGGAAGGGGATCGCAACCGAATGATGAACATCGATAAAAGTGCAAGAGATATTCTGTTTCTCAATCGTCGCGGAAAAAAACTTTCCAGGGTGATGATATTCAATATCATAAAAGATGCTGCACGTCAAGCAGGCATCACCAAAACCATCTCTCCCCACAGCTTCAGACATTCTTTTGCCACACATTTAGTAGAAGGCGGAGCAGATCTTCGTGCGGTTCAGGAGATGCTTGGACATGCCTCGATTACCACCACTGAAATTTATACCCACCTGAATGCTGATTATCTTCGAGAAACGATTAATTCATTTCATCCGATTAACAGAGGATTTTTGAAATAAGAGGTGAGAGGTGAGGAGTGAGTGGCCTTGTGTCTCATCTTTGAGAGGGGTAAACGGTGAACGGTTAAAGGTGAAAGGAAGTAAAAAGTGGATTTGAAAATACCGTATCCATTGCCGTTGCATGGAGTTTGCTCCTGCAACTCTGTTTACAATATAGGCCTGCTATGTAGTCGTAGTCCTTCATGGCAGTCCTTCATTGTTTCGTTTAGGTAGTTTAGAAAATGAAAGGATAAATGAAACAGGTCTTAAACCTCGCATTTCGCGTCTCCGGTCTTCATAGGTGATGTGTTTATGAGGGTTATAAAGGTTATAAAATATACTATGCCTATGCTCTCACGCCTAGCGGACGTGATCTACCCCTGAACTACCTCCTTCGTCGGAGTTCCGGGCAAGCACTCCGACCCTCACCTCTCATTTAACCGCCTTCTCCACCACCTTTTTAACCCGCTCAAGTTCTGTTTTCATGCCGCTGAGGTCTTGTTGAAGGCCTGTAAGTTCTTCCGTTTCTTTCTGGATGAGTGCATCAAAATTGAGAAACTGATTATTCATTTTGATTCGGATGGTTTCAATATAGGCATAGAGCTCATCGGTGAGTTCTTTCTTGAGACGGGTATGCCCTTTGTCCATTTCAGATCGATACTGACGCATGACTTTTCCACGTTGTAATCCCAGCGTGATGCCGGCCACTAAAAACCCTAAAGCAGTCAGTACGCCACCGGTGATATCGAAAACCATTCCCTGAGTAACAGCCGCCAGGATAATTCCTACAACAGCGATGCCGCTACCGGCTGCGACATTGGTGCCTACCTGAGAGTCTGTGTTCACGAGTTCTTTGGTGGTGAAGTTTTCCGTGCGCGCCAAAAATTGATCAAAAGCCTCTCGTAATTCCTTTAAGACGTTTTGTCTGCGTTGTGCGATTTCTGAGAATATTTCATGATCATTGGCCAGGATAGTTTTGCTATTTCGAATTTGAAGATCGATGGTATGCGCCATCTGCTGTATACTCTCTGCCAGATCAAGCACACGATCATTTATTTTTTCCTGCATCCCGGAACCAAAATCAGCCTGAAGCCTCAAGGTGAAGGATTCAAGCCAGGACTTCAGCGATTGCGATTTCGAAAAGATAGATCCAATCGATCTTTTCAACACCGTAAAAAATGAAAGTGCACTGCTTAACTCCTGATCATATTTATTGGCCACACGATCATAAGCAGCCATAAGGTTTTCTATCAGGACATCACATTGTTGTTTTGATTTTTTACTGTGATCTGTCAGTGATTTTTTAATTTCTTCTCTAAAGGAAATATCAGCATCCAATTGTTGTTGTCGATCATTCAAGCCTTTTTGTAATCGGGATGAGATTTGAAGCAGCGTTTCAGAAGTACTGATCAATTTGTACTGTTGTGCTTTTCCTCCCGTGATCTGATCTAATATAAATTTCTTCAAAGGTTCGAAGCCACTTGTTTGGAAATGACCTTCCAATTCTTCTTTAGCAGATACAGCAAATACAATCGGTTTTTTGATTCCTTTTTTCTTAGCATTTTCAACAACACCTTGCATATTGATTTCCAAATCCGCCGGTTCCATCAGATCTTTTTGCTGTAGCACAAAGACTATTTTTTTATGCCACTCTTCATGCATAAAGTCAAAGAAGTCCCATGCCGACTGACGATACGGATTCTTGGATTCAAAAACAAATACGATGAGATCGGCACCGGGAATAAATCGTTCCGTGATCTCCTGATGATGCGCAATGATGGTGTTCGTGCCCGGCGTATCCACAATCGCAATTTCCTTCAGGATTTCACTGGGTTGATAAATGCGTTTTAGGTATGGACTCAGTTCCTCCACTTTGGCCACTTCTCCATAAAGAATTTGTTGGATGGTATCGGTCATCGGCGAAGGAGCTACAGCACATAAACCAGGCTCTCCAAGTAAAGCATTGATAAAAGAACTCTTACCGGCTTTCACCTCACCAACGATGACAAACATAAACGGATCATCAATTCGTTCATTGATATCTCCGATCACCCGAATAGAATCATCGTGTCCAATCCGGTTTGTAAATAACTGAAGTTGATGAAGCACGACTTTGATGGCTTCCTTATATTCCTTCAGTTCTTGATCAATGACTTTCATCATGATTTTTTATAGAGTTGTTGAGCATATCCGACAAGATAATCATAAGTCTGTGGCCCAAGGTGGCATAATGCATCCAATATACTGAGGTTTGGAAGATGCGTCTTATGGATTCGAAGCACTTGCCCATATTCAGGAAACTTCTTTTCTAAAAATACGGAAGTACCACAAGGAATTCCGGAGCGAAGATCAAATGTTTTTGAATCTTCTGATGTTTTGTATTCCGTTGTGATTTGATAAGGCCATTGCCCTTTCAAAAGCAATGTAACATATGTAAGGCAGGACTGGTTCAACGACCATAGGGTAGTATGTTGATTGGCTAAGATCGGTTCAAAACCCGCAAGTACCTCTTGTGCAAAGGCGGTTTTACCATAAGCAGTTCGAATGCTTCTTAAATGCAAAGTTGGCCAGTCTTCATCATAGGCAATCAGGACGTCCGTTATTTTCATTTGCTGATGTTTACCTTTCTGAAGTGGAACTGTCAAGGCCTGCGGGGCATCAGCCCCTAGAATACACGTTTTGTTGCGCCAGGATCGTTTCTGATAATGCTCATGGGCTTCCAGCGAAATCGTGCCATGGTACAACCAATGCGCGAAGTATTCGATAGAAGGCATATATTGGCTGCCCAGGATGCAATCCATTATTTCATTTTAAATTTACGCCACAAGTTAAGTCGGATGCACGAAGATATCTACTGGCAGAAATATTCAGCGCGCTTTAAGTCATTTCCGTCTGTTTTGATGCCAGATGTTCCGATGGCCGAGATGGCTGTTTGCATCCCCGTTTATGCCGAACCAGATTTGCTTCTTTCTTTAGAATCTCTTTGGCAATGCACACGGCCTGATACTGTGATTGATGTTCTCGTTTGTTTTAATGTCAATGATCGTATGACTCTTGAAGAGAGAACATTGCACGATAACATCTGGAAAGAAATGCACTTGTGGGTAGCCTCTCATCAACACGACAAACTTCGGTTTAAAACCATTTACTATGAATCATTACCGGATCCTAAAGGTGGCGTTGGATGGGCTCGTAAAATGGTGATGGATGAAGCCGCTAGGCGTTTGCCTCAAGAGGGTGTTATGATTTGTTTGGATGGTGACTGCACGATTGAAAAGAATTATTTGCAAGAAATACACGAGCACTTCCTCAGCCGTCCGGCATGTGATGCTGCTTCCATTTACTACGAACATCCTTTTGAAAATTTGGATAGTAACACGCATCAGGCTATTATTGATTACGAATTGCACTTGCGCTATTTGGTCCATGCTTTGCGATGGACAGGACATCCCTATGCGTTCCAAACAGTTGGTTCTTCCATGGCGGTTAGGCGGCGAGCTTACTTGGCACATGGCGGAATGAATACGCGGATGGCAGGAGAGGATTTTTACTTTCTTCAAAAATTTATTGAGGTAGGCAGTCTTGAAGAGATCAGGTCAACGACGGTTTACCCATCTGCCCGTATTTCGTATCGCGTTCCTTTTGGCACCGGACGGGCAATAAGTCATTTGCTTCTGCAAGACGAACCATGGAAGACTACATCCTTTGCGGTTTATTCGGATATGAGTTTCCTCATTAATAAAATTAATCGCCTTCGGCAAATCTGTGAGAATAAGGAGACAAGCGATAAAGGAGCTCTGATCAAAGCAGAATTTATTTCCCATCCGAAGCTTTGGAAATACCTGGATTCGATTGATATCATATCGGAATGTATAAAGATCAACGAACAAACGGCATCTCCTTCTTCTTTTAGAAAACGCTTTTTTAGATTTTTCAATGCGTTTAAAGGCATCCGGTATGCACATTATATGCGGGATCACTTTTATCCGGACGTACCGGTCACGGTTGCAGTCAAAGAGCTACTGCATCGCATGAATTTGCAATCTACTGTGCACGAGACAGCAGAGGACTACCTGCTTTTCTTCAGGGCAATGGATCGAGCGATAGAGCAAAACGGAGATAAGGCAAAACAGGGATAACCGATTTTACCACTCACTTTTTCAAACGTAGTGTTGAAATTCTTAAATTGTCCTATCGGAACATTTCCACCCCTGAAAAATGGAATGATGCTTCGATCAGTGCATTTTCATCAGAATCTGAACCGTGCACAGCATTTTCACCAATATTCTTGGCATATAGTGCACGAATCGTTCCTGCCTCAGCTTCTGCCGGATTGGTAGCACCAATCAACGTGCGGAAATCAGCAACGGCATTATCTTTTTCGAGAACAGCAGCCACGATAGGTCCGGAAGACATAAATTCCACCAATTCACCAAAAAATGGTCTTTCGCGATGGATACCATAGAATTCACCAGCTTTTTCTGTGGAAAGTTTGGTGTATTTCATTGCTACAATTTTAAACCCGGCTTTGTTGATTTGCGCCAGAATTGCACCAATATGCCCTGCTGCTACTGCATCAGGCTTTATCATTGTAAATGTGAGGTTGCTTGCCATTGTGTCTTAATTGTTTAATTTGTTCTAATAGGGGCGCAAATTTAGGTTCTCGATCAGTTCGAACCAAGTGTTTTGAAAGTTAAGTGAATAAAAGATCATTTTAATCAATAAAGTCAGGCAATTGAAGCATATTGGATGCTGCCGGATATTCAAGGTATTTTAGGAAATTCTAATTTCACGCTGGAATAATTATTCCCACCTGTAGCGTTTTCGGCTCTTTTAGGATTATACCTCTGAAACATCATCTAAATGAAACGTCATTACTTATATCTAATCACTTTGTCCCTATTTATGGCCTGTCACAAGGATACAGACACCGTGATTTCAGTCATAGAGATACCGGATCCACCGGAAACACTCATTACAACGCGTATGGCTAGTATCACCGACACGCTTTCTTTGGATGCCGGAAATACACTCCAATTTTTTGCAGGAAAGGATTATGCTTTTGCTCAAGGGCCTATATGCATTACTGAAGGCACACTGATTCGCAGAGATAGAGAGCTCATCCAACTGAATACTACGGATGATGTATTTTATAAGGTAATAGCGCTAATCGAAAATAACGTGAATTATATCGATTGGTCAATCCCAACGCTTAAAACACTTTCAGGACAATCATCAATGAATGCAGCATTTGACCTGGAAGGCGCAGGGGCATTAATCTTGCCAGCCAATACCCTCGAATATGCAGATGGAAACCTTTACTCGGGTTCATTTACAGTGTCCTGGGCGCTGTTCGATCCAGAAACAACAGAATCCCGATTCATTCCATCCTACACAGCTTTAAAGAATGACGGTCAATTGGCTCAGATACTCCCGAAATTTTGTTTGTATCTAACCATCAAGGCAGATGATGGAAGTATCTTGAAACCAAACCCAGACGCAAGCATCGAACTTAATACATCATCCGAAGCTACATGGTTTTTTGATTCAAAGGTTGCAGCCTGGCGAGAGAATGGCTCGGCAGATAAAATTGAAGTTTCAGCAAATGGATATTATTTGGTAGGTAATTCTGTGTCCCAAACCAGAGTCAGCGGTAACTTGCAAATAAATGGATCACCAGCACCCCATTACCCCTTGACTATTTTATATGCCGGCCAACAACGGAAGATTTACACCACAAATTCCGGTTCGTGGGCAATACTTTTACCCGCCGAGACCTCATGCGTTGCTTCTGTTAAGTTGCCTTGCGGTGACGAACAACAAGTTTCGTTTGACGTTCCCAACGAGCCATCTTTTGAAATGCCTGTTTCTGTGCAGAGCACTGAGGTCATCAATTCTTTTGTTAAAGGCGTCGTGCGCGGTTGTGGTGCAGAAGTGATTGTAGATCCTTTGTTAATTATTAAAGGAAGTTACAAGCAATTTTATTTTCCTTCAGAAAGTGAAATCGGTTTGTTTTATCCCACATGTACCATGAGTTCTATGGAATTGCAAGCGATTGACCAAGAGAATCAGGAGTCAGGTCCGGGCATCACTTGGGATTCTCGTGACACGATTGATATTCATTCAGCTTTTGCTTGTAGCGCTGCTAAGGATGAATATTTGTTTTTAGAGGTCGCCGGTGATCGTAAGATGTATTGGGATATGAGTAGCGCTTATACCATTCATGATCGAGTGCTGATTGAAACTAACGACAATGCACCTGATGTGAATTTTCAGGTTTTTATCTCCGGTGCTATGGTGGGTAATTATGAGGATTCTAAACTCAACATTTTATTTGAAGACATGCAATTAGGTACACGAGGATTTTCCTTAAACTGTCCTACAGCAACTTCCGGATGTGGTTTTACCAAATTTACAATCACGCATTTTCCTACTGTATCCGGACAATGGATTCGGGGGCATTTTGAAGGAAGGTTTTGGATAAAAACATTTCAACCACTTACCGCCGGTTACAGAGATGTATCCGGTGATTTTCAAGTCTATCGCGAATTTTAAACAAGGCCCCTCCCTTGACACAAAACGAAATCATACAAGGATGCAAAACGGGGCATGAAGATGCTTATCGAGAATTGGTGGATCGCTATGCCAATAAATTGATGGGGCTGTGTGTACGCTATCTTAGAGATCGTCATAAGGCAGAGGATGCCGTACAGGAAACTTTCATACAGGTCTTCCGATCTGTGCACCAATTTGATGCATCCGGAAACCTAATCGCATGGATGTCGCGTATAGCAATTAATATTTGTCTAAAGGAAATAAAGAAGAGTAAACGTATGGTATTTACAGAACAAAATTTACACTTGGAAACCTTGCCGGTGATGCCGGAAATCGATCGTAAAATGAATACAGAAGAATTGTTGACCATTCTCGACAATTTACCTGCTGCCTACCGAATTGTCTTTAACCTTCATTTGGTGGAAGGGTATAGTCATAAGGAAATAAGTGAGATGCTGGATATTCGTGAATCCACCTCCAGAACGAAACTGACGAGAGCACGAAAAATGCTCCAAGACTATTTATTTGTTCAACCCAAAAACTCTATCGTATGAAATCGTACGATCAAATCAAGCAACAATTACAGGCCTTTGAAGTGGACCTGGACAAAGAAAAACTTTGGGCGAATACCGCTCATGCAATTCCAAAGAAACGCAGGAGGAATGGACTTCTCGTATTGCTGCTGGGCAGTGTTGTGCTGATTGGTGGTGCACTGGTTGTACTTCTTCCACAACAATCTGCTTCCGGTTCAAGTCAGGCAGTTGAAACAACCACGTCACTGGTGAATGAGGATCAAAAGGAAGCCATAGTTGATATTGATGCTATTGAAAAAAGCGCAACGCAAAACAGTTCTGAAAACAAGTTGATATTCAATCAAAAGCAATCACCTGAAGGTGATGATATTTCATCGCAATCAGCACTGTCACCAAAAGCAGAAATGAATCAAGCGTTTGTGACGATGACAAATTCAAATATTAATAGTTCTACACTTGTGAATCAATCTACAAATGTCACAGAAAGAAAGATTGAAAGTATTGATGACGCAATGAGATTCGTGGAAGAATCAACTTCTGATACAGAGGTAGATATGGGCACCGGTGCTGAAAAAGATCAGTTAAAGAATCAGAGCGAAGTGGGCGGATTAACAACATTACCTTCAGGTGTATTGGCTGTTCCTTCGAATGATTTTGTCTTTCAACAAACGGTGGATATCCAGGCCATTGAACAGCTTGCTATGATGC
>JBBKXT010000191.1:0-25036 GCA_037969625.1 Saprospiraceae bacterium | reverse complement strand
AATCCGGAAATACAAGCGTTTGAAATGATAACAGGGGTGTTTGGATGTCCGAACCAATCCGCAATTTTCCTGGCCGATGAAGTTAAAGCAATGTCGTGGGGAAGAGCTGAAGGGGATGGGGTCTTTTCCAGTAGGCTAATATTTCCTTTGGTGGAGGAAATTACCAGGATCGTTCGGGCATCGCGAATATCAACTGCAGCATCTTCCAGTGCATTCTGAATCGAAGCGACAAGTATCTTTTCGAAAAGCGTAAAATCTTTTAGTGCGGGGTCCTTTGGTATTTGATCTTCACTAAAGAGTGAGGCATAGACTTCTGAGGAAGTGCCCATAAAATTGAGGTGTTTTCTGACGCCTGACCGGCCTTCCTCAAGTGCCTGACGATTCTCCGCCGTGGTCTTGCCCAACGGGGAATAAATATTATCAGCGACCACAAAAACCTCATTCATACTGCACGGCTTTGAACTACCTGGCTATTTTATATTTCACTGGTAGGATTGATTATTCTTCCACTCTTCGAAAAAGGGTGGGTTGATAAGTTGCAGGACCGATTTCTCACGATCCAGGAAAACTTGCATGGTGGAGCCGGTGGCCACGACCTCCATGGTCTTTGCATTGTATAAGGTATACTTGAAATGAATTTTTGCAGCTTCACAAGGCAAGTAAGTGGATTCAACAATCACCCGGTCTCCGTATTTGAGCGAGTGCTTGAAATCACATTCCACACTTACAATGGGAATAACAAAACCTTTCTTATAGACATCGAGGTAGCGCAAGCCATACTTCGCTCCAAAGGCTTCACGGCCATCTTCGAAATAGCGGATATAATGACCGTGCCAGACTATGCCAAGAGGATCTGCCTCATTAAAACGAACATCAATTTCTGTCTTAGCAGTGAGGCCCGGCTTTTTTTCAGCATGGATGATTCTATTTGAAGTTTTCTCCATCAATTCGTTTCAGATTTCCATTTGTTATATTCAGACTTGTTGATGGATTTAAGTACTTCATAAACTGTCCTGGCCCAGTAATTTCGATAGCCAAATCCGGCAGCCTTACCTTCCATTCTTTTCGTCAAAAGGACTTTTTTGGATGCCATATCGATGATGGTAACATACATCGTGGCCTTTTTTTTGCTTTTATTAAACCCTTCCATGATAAATACGATACCATACCCTGTTTTGTCCGTCAACTGATAGGCATTGACAAGTTCCTGGACCCGTTCTGGTGTGACTTGCGATGCCTCCTCTGATTTTAGAACGATCAGTTTGTCGGGATCTACCGCTGCATTCAGCCTGGTGACTTCGGTGAGATCGAATACGAGATTGGATCGTTCGAAAGCTTTTGCGACGTAGTACTTATCCGGTTCATTGAGTACAAGATCATTGATAGAACCGAAATATTGATCCTTGATGGCATTTACATCTGCGTCAGAATCACCAAAAACTCTTAGGTCAGAAAAATCCAATCCGAGCCAGGTGGTTTTGGTATCTGTCGATTTAAAAAAATCCTTTTTACTCTGAGCGGTAACAGATGCTGTTATGCATAGCATGATGACGAGCAGTAAAATCGAAGGGAAAAGATTGGCCTGTTTCATGACTAACTGATTTGTGGGTTAATAACTATTTTCATTTCACAATGCACGAGGACTTTTTCTTCACTCCGTATTGTGCCCGAAATAATGGCTACATCGAAAACCTGATTTAATAATTTAATTTCTGTTTCAAGCACACTTCCTGTTGCTGGCAGTTCGTGAATGACAAGATCTTTTATAGCTCCAATAAAACCAAGAGGAACCGGATTGTTTTGTGTCATGGCCATGTAACCGACACGAGCGGCAGCTGTTTGTGCAATATTTTCAATGAGGCCGGGTTCCTTTAAATACCCATCTTCAACAAAAAGATTTGATTCTAAAACTGTCATCCTGCTCATCGCTCCGTGATCATCTGAAGATGTCAACTGATCGATCATCACAAAAGGAAATTTTTGTGGAATAAGGTCAGTCATATCATTCATCGGAAGTGTTTTCAATCTTTCCAAAAATTATAATAGTTAAACCATTGAGCCGGGTAGCGTTGCACTTTTTCTTCAAGTTCTGCAATATAATCCGACAACATTTCTTCCGGTTGGGTCTTAATATCCAAGGCAGCATACACTTTTGGTCTGCTTGCGAAAAAATGGTAGTGCAATTTACTTTCTTTTAAGGCAAAGACAAAACTTACCGGGACCCGCAGTCTGGCAGCGAGGATGAAAGGACCGAGAGGAAAACTAGCAGGCTTCCCTAAAAAATCTCTTTTCAATGTACGGGTTCCTTCAACAAACCGATCAGCGTGAATACAGACAAATTCATTTTTTTGCAAGGCTTCGCTGATTTGATAAATATGAGAAAGATCATCTTTTACGACAATGATATTAATCTGTCTGTTGGTCATTACCTGATCAAGGTATTCCTTGATCTTTTGATGTTCGCCATCAAACATCACAATACTTGTCTTCACGTCCACACGATTCATCAAAAAGCCAGCAATTTCCCAATTACCAACATGGGCGCTGATTAGCAAACCGCCCTTCCCCTTTTCTGCTATTTCATGAAGGTTTTGTTCCCCGTCAAATTCAAAACTAAACGAGTTTGGAATCCCGGACATCAGGACAATTTTGTCGATGAGGCTTTGTCCAAACCAGAAATAATTTCTGTACACATTGGCCAATGCCGCCAGCTTTTTATAGCCAAGTATTTGCCTAAAAAAGGTATAGATTTCTTTTGAAGAAGATCTGGAGAAAAGGAAATAATAAAAAGCCACAAACCGAAGCATTAAGTATGCAGAAGAAAGCCCAAATCTTCTGAGCACCATCACAAAAATACGGTAGCCGGTTTTTGTTCCTTTTGATTTTCCCTGCCAGGAAGGCATCGAGTCTATACTTTTTGATGGACCATGGAAATCACATAGTCGTAGAAATTCTGAAAGGTCACTATCCCAACGAAATCTTCAGGTTTCACCTTAAACCCAAAATTGCTTTCGATCACTACCACAAGGTCAATATAATCAAGACTATCCAGGCCAAGGGTTTCTTTCAGATTCGCCTCAGGCGTAATTTTTTCCACCCCCACTTCGAACTCCTCTACGAGGAATTCTTTAATCTGTTCTATGATTTCTTCATTTTTCATAATCATCACGATTTCCACTTCCTTATGATCAGCGAAGAATTTGTTCCGCCAAAACCAAAGGAATTCGATAAAAATACGTCTATATCCTGCTCAGTAGTTGTTTTTACAATTTTTAATCTTGCAGAAAACTCGTCAGGGTTCTCAAAATTAATATTCGGGGCCATAAAGCTATTTTGCATCATGAGCATAGAATAAACTATTTCGCTTGCCCCTGCCATCCAGCATTCATGTCCTGTCATGGATTTTGTAGAACTGACGGGCGTCCGACCTTCACCAAATACCTCCACAATAGCTGCTGCTTCACTCGAATCACCGGCAGGCGTTGATGTGGCATGCGCATTAATGTAATCCACGACACTTGGCTCAATTCCTGCATCCAAAAGTGCCATTTTGAGCGCACGTACCGGTCCGTCAACAGTAGGATTTGAAATATGCCCTCCGTTGGAAGAAAATCCATACCCTATCAATTCGCCAAGGATAGGAGCACCACGTTTTAATGCCGATTCCAGACTTTCAAGGATAACCGTAGCGGCTCCCCCGCTTGGGATCAGACCATCACGATCGCGATCAAACGGTCGGGAAGCTTTAGCAGGACTTGCCTCCTGAAGTGAAAATACTGACAACGCATCAAAATTACCCATGGCATATATATTGACCTCCTGGGCACCACCACAAACAATACAATCCTGTAAACCTGATTTTATAAAATGATAGCCAAGACCAATGGCATGACTTCCACTCGCACATGCGGCACTTACAGTAAAGTTGATTCCTTTCAATTTGAAAATAGTCGACAGGTTCATCGTAACGGTGGAGTTCATCGTCTGGAACACAGAACCTGAACCTACCAGCATGGTATCTTTTTTGGCGCGGATAATGTCCATTCCTTCGATAACAGGTTTGGCAGAACTGTCATTTCCATAGATGATCCCCACCTCTTTGCTATCTATCCAATCCTGATCGATACCAGCTTGTTTGAATGCTTCGAGTGTGGCGATGTAAGCGTACTCGCCTTGCTCGGGCAACATGATACGCGCTCTTCGGTCAAGTAATCCTTTCAAAACAGGTGGATCTAATTTACCCGTCAGACCGGAGCGATAACCAAAAGCTTTCCTCTCTGCATCAAAGACAATCCCTGACTTCCCCTGGAAAAGGGAATCCCGAACTTCTTCAAGATTTTTTCCAAGACAAGAATAGATACCCAATCCGGTGATGACTACTCTGCTCATAATTGATAAATTCCCTTTTTAGTTGGTTATTCCGTTTCGAATCGAATGTTACGAGTATATCCCGCCATTTATTGATAAGACTTCGCCAGTAATATAAGAGGCTTCTTTAGAGGCAAGAAAGCCAACGGCATAGGCGACTTCTTCGGGCTCACCGAAACGATTAACGGGAATCATAGCTTTAAGTTCTTTTTCACTTAAGGCAGCTGTCATTTCGGTTTTGATAAATCCGGGTGCAATGGCATTGACAGTCACTCCTCTTCGCCCAACTTCCTGCGCCAATGCTTTGGTAGCGCCGATCACTCCAGCTTTTGCTGCAGAATAATTGGTTTGCCCGGGCAATCCTTTCAAACCTGAAAGTGAAACGATATTGATAATGCGTCCAAACTTATTCACCAACATTCCATTCAACACTTGACGGGTGACATTAAAAAAACCGGTCAGGCTGGTATCAAGCACACTATGCCAATCCTCATCTGTCATCCACATCATCAAAACATCTTTTTTAATGCCGGCATTATTGACCAGAATTTCAATCTGGTGATCCGGATGTTGTTCAATCCATCCTCCGAGGATTGACTTGACGTCTTCAACTTTAGAAACATCAAACTGAATAATCTCGCCATCACCACCCTTCTCTTTAATCTCCTTTAAAACGGAATCCGCGGCAACTTTATCGGATTTATAATTGAGCAGCACAGGATACCCCATGTCTGCCATTTTTAAACAAATCGCCTTTCCTATGCCCCTGGAGCCTCCTGTAACCAATGCGTACTTCATTAAAAAATCTTCGGCTAGCCTTTTAAATTGATGGGGAAAATCAAAAGTATGAAATTTCCACTACATCCATTATTTCAGCAACTCCGACTCCATAAGTAAAGTCCTGATATTCAGCAGGTCTGAATATTTTGGAGCATCTTCGACGAATACAGGGAAAATACTTCTGACCAAGTCATAAACCGCTCTGGTTTGTGATGAAAGCTGCGACTGGCAAGACAGATAGTCAATAGCTTGTGCAATAGCCATGATCTGGACACTTAAAACTTCAAAGGTGTTGTCCAGGACTTTTTTGGTCATGAGAGCCGCATTGCACCCCATACTCACAATGTCCTGGTTATCATTGTTGTTGGGTATACTGTGGAGATACATCGGAAAGGACAAGGTTTGATTTTCCGCCACAGTTGAAGTTGCAGTGAATTGAATTCCCTGCATACCGAAGTGCAGTCCTAAAGTACCGAGATTGATGAAGGGAGGAAATTTGTTGTTTAGCTTATCATTTAACAGGTAATTCAATTGTCTTTCAGAGAGCATGGAGCACTTGGTGATCGCAATCTTCAGTTTATCCATTTCAAGTGAAATGTAATCGCCATGAAAATTACCTCCGTGATATACATCCTTGTTTATATGATCGATCACCGGATTGTCATTTGCTGAATTCAACTCTGCCAGTACTATGCTTTCCGCATTTGCAATCGTATCGTAAATGGGACCAAGGATCTGAGTAATACAGCGAATGGAATAATACTCCTGAATCTTATCTTCAAAAATATCCTGTTCAATATTTTTGGCATTATACAAATGATTGGGGCGCTGCCGGATCATTTTACTATCATGGAGAATCTGCCGCATGCGTTCAGCGATGACATTCTGGCCAAAGTGTTTTTTTACAGCATTTAATTCCTTTGAAAAATGATCATCAAAGGCAGAAACCACTTCATTAGCCATGGATGAAAATAAAATAGCACAGTTGAGAATCCTTTTTGCCATCAACAGGTTGACCAGTGCAATGCCTGTCATCGCAGAAGTACCATTGACAATTCCCAATCCTTCACGCATATACATTTTCAGCGGGGAGATACCAAGTCGGCCGAATACTTCAGCGGTATCCTGTCGTTTGGATTCGTATATCACTTCTCCTTCCCCGATCATGACCAGTGCCACATGGGCCAACTGCACCAGATCTCCACTGGCACCGACACCACCATGCTCCGGAACGATAGGACAAATATCCTTATTGATCATTGTCTGCAGGAGTTCGAGCACATCGGGATGAACACCTGAATAGGCCTGCAAAAGGGAATTCAATCGGGCAATCATAAGCGCTTTAACCAATAACGGCGCCAGAGGTGTACCTGAGCCTGAAGAATGGCTTCTTATAAGGTTGTACTGAAGCTGGATACTATTTTCTTCCTTGATTCTATACTGCGCCATAGGTCCAAGGCCGGTATTGATACCGTAGATTAGTTTATTTGCAGAGAACTCCTTGAGGAAATTAAAATTGTCCCGAACGTTCTGCACAGTAGCAGGATCAAGCGCTAATTTCTTACCTCCAAAGAGAAGATCATCTATATCCTTAAGTGTAAGAGGAGCTGTTGTTAATTGTATCATATCAGACCCAAAATAGAAAGAAAGGGCAAACATGGTAAAAAGAATCAGGATTGCACCCCATTTGAATTGGGAGCCGGGTTACCGAAATCGCCTTTTTTTATAAACAACTATAATGTAAGCAGTTACAACAAAAATGCAAGAATCATAACGAACCCCTATTTACGGAGGTCCTTAAACTTTAGTGCTTTGCGGTATCCTTCTGCAAATTGTAAATCTTTGATTTCATCTCCATTTACATATTTAATCCTAGGGATAACCTTGAGCCGCGACTGAAGCGCCGAACGCAGTTTTAGGGTCAGGTCCTCGTTTAAATGTATGGGTTGAATGTATAAAACGACTTCATCAGTACCGATCTCATTTGTAGAAACCTCGATCACATAATCCGTGATCCCTTCAATGCCGTTTAAAATGTCGAATAAAGCCGGAGGATACATAGTGGTTCCGTTCAACTTGATCATTTGATGCTTTCTCCCGATAACCGGAGACAACCGAAGCGTGTTTCTGCCGCAGGTGCAGGGGCTTGTATGAGCAATGCATATATCCCCGGTCCGATAGCGCAACAAGGGCATTCCTTCGACACCAAACGTGGTAATCGTCACCTCTCCTTCCGAGCCGTCAGGTACCGCGTTTCCATCTTCATCAAGCAGTTCAACCAAAACGAGGTCCGCCTGAAGATGTCCCCCGGAACCCTCCGAACATTCTGTGCATGCGGTTTGCATTTCAGTAGAAGCATAGGTACCGTACAACTTAATATCCCATGCAGACAGGATTTTACTGCCCAGCACATTTAATGAAAAGTCCTGATTTCTAATATTTTCTCCGATACAAATTGCCTTTTTGACCGTGGTGGAATTGAGATCAAGCCCATGGCTATTGGCAAAATCAATAAGTTTAAGAAACATGGAAGGCACACCGACTAATGCTGTTGGCTTCAGCCTGTTGATATTATCCCATTGCGTAGCAGGATTGCCGGGCCCGAGGCGTATGATTCCCGCACCGAGTTTTCGCAAACCAGAATAGTAGGCAATACCCGCCATAAACTGCCGATCGAGCGTGAGTAACAACTGATAAATATCTTGCGAAGATCCATCGGCACACAAAAAAGATTTGTATTCATTATACGCAAGCCTTTCAAGATCATTTTCTGTCAAGGCGATAGTCACGGGGCTGCCAAGGGTTCCGGAAGTAGCTGTAAATTCAGCAATCATCTCTCGGGGAACGCAGAGAAAATCCCAGTTCGCTTGTTGCATCTGTGTCTTGGAAACAGTAGGCAGTTTCACAAGATCATCGAGCGAGTTTATTTTAGTTTCGGTAATGCCCAACTCCCCATAAAGCGATTTATAAAACGGAGAATTTGCCAGCGCATAACGGAAACACTCAAGGAATTTATTCTCTTGTACAACCTTTATTTCCGCGGCGGACATAAACGCCAAATCATCAGAATTGATCATGCTTGTTCGATAATAACGATAGCAGTAGCTATTTGCTTCAGATGAGACAAAGAGAGTGAAATTTTTCCAAACTTTAAATGGGTAAAGATCGAGAGCGTTTCTCCATACAGCGTAATCTCAGGTCTTGAGGATCCGTCTTGTTGCACCTCAATTTCGCTAAACACAATATTCCCTGTCCATCCAGTTCCCATTGCTTTAAGAAATGCTTCCTTGGCACAAAATCGGGCTGCATAATGTTGGTATTTATTGGCCATGGCCTCACAATAGTCAATTTCATGTGAAGAGAAAACATACTCACGAAATCCGTTTTCGGAAGCAATACGATCCTTTACTCTATCCACCTCGATCAAGTCTATTCCTATTCCGGCAATCATATTACTTTTCTTTTTTTGTTTTGCAAGCCTCTAACCGGGCCTGAATATAATCTTCTTCCTTGCCTGTTGCAATTTCTTTGGTCAACGCCCGGGTATAATATGTATCTGCTTTTGAAAATTCTTTTTGATCGAACATTAGATCTCCTGCCAATACATAAGCTTGATAGTATGATGGGTTAAGTAAAATCAAACTGTCAGGATCTGCCCACTCTCCATTTGCTATTCGGGCTTTCATGTTTCTAAACAAGATAAAGTTGCGGTATTCTGCTGACAACAAAAATGAATCAGCGGGGATGGAAAGGTCTTCTTCGATGATTTCCTGATCTGAGGACATCCCATTCATGGCGAAGATCTTATTCAAATCGTAAGCTACGTAAGGGCCCAATTGCCAGGACGAAGTGGAAACCCAAACACGCAGTTTCTCCGGTTCAAAAACAATAGAGTGATGGGCAATGAGCTGGTTTATGGCTTTTTCATTTCCCATACCGATATCAGCATCTTCAAGTCCATGTTGATCTCTCAACACATCAACTGATTTTTGGACTGTATTTAAATTGTTCGTATCAAGTAATTCACGTACCCTATTGTATCGGTATACTGACGCGCTTTCTTTCATTTGCTGTTGATTAGGAAGCGAATTAAGAAGTTGCTTGCTTTGGAAGTGGTTCGTACAAAGGATATAATTTTTGTTCGGGTCAAAGAGTCCGATGGTATCGGGTGTTTTTTCGATGATCACGGCTTTGTGATCTTCTGCGGAAGAAATCAAAAAAGATTCCGACACAAACATTTTTCTTTTGTCAGCAATCGCATAAGCTTCTGTAATATTTTTTGCGTACTGCAATATTTCTCTTGCGACCAGAGAAACCGGCGTTGCTGAGCCACGAGGATAGCCGGATTTAGCGGCATTGATGGTGACGGCAAGTCCTTTTTCATTCATTCCCGAAACCGTACCGATAAAACCTCCCCAGGTGACGGTCATGAACTTATACCCCAATGCAGGATTTACAAAAGCGACAATTTTATCTTCTGCAAATTCATCGCCAACGTAAAAGTCAAAATTTCTACCTGTAATCATTGATTGGTTATCATCTCCCGGCGTCCATGTGGCAAATGATGTGCAACCGACCATGGCAAGACTTTGTAAAGCATGACCAATATCATGAGCTGCATGATAGTTTAGAATCCGTTGAAAATTAGAACCGATGTATTCATATTCCGGAGAGGCCGCAAATGAAATTCCGTAAATTTCTTCTTTATATTCATCAGTAACATTTTCATCCAAATCACGGTTAAACCAACCGATAAAATACTTTAGGAAATGCAGGTACCCTTCAGACGGAATCATTTTCCGGATTTGTGCATTAAAGTGATCCTCCTGGCGGATAATAAGTTCCTGTGAAAGCTTTCCGTTAATCACCCCACGATCAAAGGCACTGCCTTCAGTATACATTTCAAAAAGTCCGCTCTTGCTTTTCCGAAACCAGTTGTTGCCTATGGTATAAAATCCTGGGGAAAGTTCTGTTCGCTGCAACTGCAATGCAGACCGGTCCGTTATCTCAGGTGGATATACGATAGAGACCGTATACAAGTAGATAGCACCTGCAGTCAATAAAGCCAGTAAGCTTACAAGCAAGTAAAACCACCACCGTCTATACCACCTCTTTCTATTCTTCATTTATTTTCTTTAACAAACAATCCAGGCCAATAAACTCTCCGCAGGTGACCAAACTACTAACCGTTACTCCAAGCACTCCATGCAGGTTTAAGTTTTGTCCGGTCAGGAATAAATTGGGCAATTTTGTTCTTGGTGAAATGAATGATTTAAGCGGGTTCTTATAATCTTTCGTGATGCCATACAAAGAGCCATCATCGTTTCCAATATAATCTCTGTAAGAAAGGGGTGTGGCACAATAGTAGGATTTGATACAATCCCGGATGCCGGGAAACTTGCGTTCAATTTTGTCCAGAAATTGTTCTGCTTTGCGTTTTTTAAACGCCTCATAGTTATCTCCTCTGTCTTCCTTTCTGGACACCGTATTTTGCGACTCTGCCCAGGGAGCGACTTCATCATAACGCATGTAGGCTAATATGGACATTCCTTTCGCAAACTGTTCAGTGTCTGAGTAGGCATGTAAAAACAGGGCAAAACCTTTGGGCCAGTTCTCCTCTGTATACTGCGAATCATGCCATACGGAGCCTTCATCATGATAGTAATAATTATGATTAAAATAAGGGAAACAGTTTTCCTTAAAAACAATATTCAGTATAAAAGAGGAAATAGAATTTTCAAGACTATTCAGACGGCTTCGGTAGGCCTTTTTGATAACCTCTGAATCAGTCATCTCGAGCGTTTTTACAGGATGAAGGTTGGAGATGAACGACTTCGCGAACACCTTTGATCCATCTGCCAATTCAACATGGTTGATTTGCCCTTCCGCCTCCACCAGTTTGGTCACCTCCATGTTTCTGAAGATCTCTCCATTGCAACTTCTGATCTGTCTGGCCAGTAAACGGCCGATCTGAGAACCCCCATCGATGCACTTCCACGAGCTTTCAATATAGCTGTTTGTGATCAGCGCATGAACATAAAATGGAGTTTCGTCCGGCACGCCGGCATAAAGTAAATTATTTCCTGAAAGGACATCCCTGAGCTTTTGGTTGTTGGTGATAGAATCAATATATCCTTTAGTGTCAAGTTGAAGGATATCAGCCTTGTCAAATGAAAAGGCACCTACCTTAAGATTATATAATGGAACCGAATTACAACCTTCTTTAATCTTATCGCAATAGGCTCTGATTGCCTGCTCTTCCTCCGGAAACCTTAGGAGTAACTTCTGTATAAAATTTTCATATCCCTGAGCAAGAGGATATTCCGTTTCATCATTTTCAAAAACAATCTTGTCGAAACAATCCTGGTCAAGGCGTTTTAACTTCAGCTTATCCAAAATACCAAGGTATTTAAAAATCTGGTGCAAGTTTTGACCGGGATCAAGTCCGCCAATGTAATGTATACCTGAATCGAAAATTACTTTATCCCGCACATAGGTCTGCAGACAACCTCCAATCTGACGGTTCTTTTCCAGAATGCACACGCTATACCCTTCTTTGGAAAGAATGGTTCCACAAACAAGACCACCCAGCCCGCTGCCGATAATTACAATATCAAATATTTTGTTGTCAGGGTGCATGGCGTTATTGAATAAACAAAATACACGCCGTGAAAAATGCTGCTGACAAATTTTCTGGCGCTGAATTCACGGGTTAATTACTTTTCTTTAAAATGAACAATATATTCGATGTCATGGATGTGTTATCGAGTTCCTCACAAGATAAATGGTATTTAGCTGCAAGGTCGTGAATCATTGCTCCGGAAAGAAATGACAGGCCTTCAGGGGTGGTTTTGTTGAAGGACAAAACTTTTGTGGAGAAAAACTCGGAAAGTCTTGTTCCTTTATGCCGACGGATCAACTCACTGTTGCCATCCCGTATGATGATAGTCCCTCCCGGATTCAGGCTTTTAAAGCAACGGGTGATCGTTTCCTTTTGTTGCTTAGGATTGATATAATGCAGAACATCCGCTATCACAATGCCATCGTAGTTTTCAAAATCAAAAGTTTCAATATCGGTATGAACAAAAGCCAAACCCTCAGTCCTTCCATAATTATGCTGCGCCAAATCAATTTTGGATTCATCATAATCAATGCCCCGTATTTCTCGTTGGGGAGAGGTGAATTTTAACATATAAGCCATAAATCCATACCCGCAACCAATATCAAGAATTTTTCCATTGAGCGGAAGGTGCTGGTGCATAATCTTGAAACTATCCTCCAATTTTAACTTTATCCTAAAATACCATTCCAGGACAGGGCCTTTGTAAATATAATTACTAAGTAGTTGCTCCTTAAAAAATTCAGGTTGTTCTTGCTGTATTTTCAAAAGCTCAAATTCTTGTCTAAAATGTTGTGCTATGCTTTTCGTGCGCCTTGCATACCCTGTGCCGAAAGAACTATCCGCCGGTGAAATTCTGGGAAGATAGCGCAAGGTTACTTCTCCTCTCTTAAACTGGTATTCCATCTTCCCCATGATGTATCCTGTGCCATGAATTAAAAGAGGCAGGATATCCATTTGCAATTTTTCTGCCAGGTAAAAAGCACCCTTATGAAAACGTCGGATCGTTCCATCCATTGATCTCGTTCCTTCCGGAAAAATTAAAATGGAGTATCCTTTTTCAACACGACGCTGCAAATGTTGGACGCTATTTTCAACGCCTTCTGTCACGGTGTAATAATCTGCCATGCGAACTACAGCACCAAATACCGGCGAGTTCCAGACCCAGTCATTGGTCAGCAGGACACACTTCGGAAACTTCATCACGACCACTAACAAGTCAAAAAAACTTTGATGGTTACAAATGATAATAGCCGGCTTGTCAAGCTTTTCGTTTAAAGGGTTGATCACCTTTACATTGACATTGCCTACGATGTGAACAATCACCCAGGCAAAGCTCTTCATCAACTTGTGGAATACGAGCTTGCTCCGCTCTTTACCAAAGAGATTCAGTTTTAGAATAATAAAACCAAGAAAAGTAAGTAGTAACGACCCTATCAGAAACACAAAAAACCCAATGAATGAAACAAATAATTTATGAAATGTCCAGGGCGCTTTACCGGCATTGGTCCTTTTGGTAATCAACAAATGAAATAAGAACGGTATTAAAATAAAGGAGATTAAGACGACACACGAGATCCCTATGATGGAAATCAATGCAATGGATCTCAATGCAGGATGTTCGGCAAAAATCAATACACCTAAACCTAAAATTGTGGTGATGGCGGAAAGAATAATTGACGATTTGAACGACGTGAGATTTTTCTTGCCTGTTTTATATTCCTGCAGCAGTCCGTCCATGATAAACAGACTGTAGTCATCGCCCAGCCCGAAAATCAATGCGGACAATATAATATTGACGATGTTAAACTGAATGCCCAGAAGCCCCATCAATCCAAGTATCCAAACCCAGGTAATAAACATCGGAACAAAGGTGACCAGAGCCAGTTCGATGCGGCCAAAAGTCAAAAGCAAAATAATAAAAACAAGTATTGACGTAAACAAGGCTATTCGGGTGAAATCAGACTGAATGATCTCAACCAATCTCGTTGTCAGATACTGTTTATCTACGATGGTTAGCGTGGGGTCATTTTCAAAAACTTCATACACTTCCTGTTTTTTTCCCGGTGCTACCTTCAACATTTCTACCACTGTAGTCTTCCCCGGAAGTTCAGTAATATAATCCTCCACAAAATTTTCTCGAATTGCCCCAAGCTCATCGACATCCATGGTGGTGAAGTTGGCATTGAGCAACTCGTGAAAAGGAAGAAATGCAGTGGACGAAAACTTGAGGCCAGCGGCTTCCTTATCCAGGTTGGACAACAATAGTTCTTTTTTTTCAGGCGTCCAGTATGCATTCCATTGCTGAATGCGTACCTGTTGTAATGAATCAGAAATAAGTAAAGAAGAAGCCCCGGAAAATTTTTTCACAATGCCTTTGCTTTGCAACGTATTTATTCGATCAAGAATTCTTTCATTGGAGGCCAATGCCGCATCCAGGTCTTTTCCTTCCGAAACCAAATAGACAGATTGTAATGCAAAAGCATTCATCCGGTTAAACTCAGCTTCTGCTTCTTTTAAAGACGGTGACATGTAATTCATATTCATCATGTCAGCTTCGAAACTCACATGGCGTGCAGTAAAGCTCAGGGCAATGGTGATGAGGACGATGAACAGCACCAACACTTTATTATGTTCGAGACTGATGGCGCTCAACTTGTCTATCCAACTATGGCTGGGGACATCCGAGGCATGATCATCTTTTGACCTAATAAGATGGGGCAGAAAAATCAACGAAAATAAAGAGGCCCCAATAAGACTGAAAGCTGTAAACAATCCGAGGTCCCTGAGCATTTCAGATTTTACAAACTCCAGGCACAAGAATCCGCCTACCGATGTTAAACTACCAATGGTCATTGGCATCGCGAGATCGCGCAGCACTTGACGAATATCCTTTTGATGTCGGTAATGATTGAAAAGATGCAATGAGTAATTGACCGCAACCCCAAAGACAATTGAACCGGTGCCGAGGGCAATGATGGAGATCTTACCTTTCAGCAGATAAATACAAGCGAGTGAAAACAAGGCACCGAAAGCAACCGGAAGTAAAACTAAAAACGGCGCTCTTTTTTTTCGGAAATAAAAACCTATAAACAACACCAGAAAGGCAACTATTATGCCCTGTGTGTACATTGTATCCTTTCGCAGTTGAACCGCATTACCAACGGAAACAGCAGATGCGCCAAAATATCGAACACGAATTTTACCGTCAGAGGATGCCTGTAGGTCTTGCAGAACAGAATCCAACTTGCCAATGAATTGCATGTTCACATCAGTTTTGTTCGATGGAAAAACAGGTGTGATCACCATGATCAGTGATTTCTGATCTTTGGTCATAATGCAATTGTCATATAACTCAAACTGGTCATCCACCTGCAAGTGCTGAAGTCTTTTCATGGCAGGACCGGTAATGCCAATTGGATCATGCCGGATCATGTCTTTCATGACCATACCGGCGGGTGAGGCAAGTGTCCGGTAGGCCTGATCGAGTGATGACTTAATGGAAGTGGGTTCGATCAAACTGTCGATGTGCAAATAATCAGATTCCGTCAGGAATACAGGAAGGTTCTGGCGTATGGTTTCAAATAAATCCAACACCATCTGGTCATCGACTCGAAAAGTAATTTTACGGATATATGGGTTTAGCTTTTCCTCCAATGCCTCATGGAGGCGCGTGGCATAGGCAACGAGACTATCTGGTTCTCCGGCTAATGACGAGTCAGCGTGTGAAACCGAAATCGCGAGCTTATCCAAAAATTTTGAATTTTGAAAAACCTCGGTGAGTTTATCAATTTTTTCATCTTTGGGCAATGCTTTGGTAATATCCTCTTCAAGGTGGATACGTGAGGCCAGAAAGGCCAGCCCGGCAAAGAGGAGGACAAAAAGAAAGAAGTACACCTTTCGGTACGTTTCAAAAAAATTGTACACTGAAACGAAAAATGCTCCCATAGCTTTTGCCTAACCTTTTAACTCTGTTTTCGGTTTGAAAAATTTTAACATTAATAACGAGAGGATACCTGCGATCAGGGCAGCAAGTATGGCTAAAGTAATGCTGCCATACAGATATTGTACCCCAAAGGATTGAACAGAAGATATTGAAAAATCTGTGGTAAATTGTATCTCTACTGCACGTTCTCCTAAAAGGAACCCGCCCATTTTAAGGCTCAAATATATAATTAATGGGATCATGGGAGGGATACTGATATTGGCGGCGATAATGACCAGGGGTTTGTTTAATCTAAAAAGAACCGCCAGAAAAATAGCGGTCACAAGCTGAAAGCCCCAAATTGGAACAATGCCCATAAAGACCCCAAATGCAATCGAAGCTGATTTTAATTCATCGCTTTGATGTGGGCTCAGGATGTGCTCCCTCAAAAGAGCTTTGAATTTTTTCGGGCTCACCATTTTTCTTAGAAAATCTCTTGGTTTGATATACAGAAAGGCAATCGCGACAAGAATTGTGTTGAGCACACTGATACGTGAAAAATCCTGAAATGGGCGAAAGTGGGTAATCCGTTTTTCTGCAGGAGGATAAAACACATCTATTTCCACAAAATCAATATTGATCCCATGCCATGCAGATCTAACCAATACTTCAATCTCAAACTCGAATTTGTTAGTAAAAAAGCGGATATCGCGTAGCAACTGAATAGGATACAAACGATAGCCTGATTGTGTATCCGGAGCGTTAATTCCGGTTTCCACTTTAAACCAGAAGTTTGAGAATCGATGACCAAAACTGCTTTTGCCGGGAACATTTTCCTGATCCATATTTCGTGCACCAATGATGAGTGTGCCGGGACTACGTTCGATTTTATCCAAAAATTTTGGTAAATCTTTTGCCAGGTGCTGCCCATCGGAGTCGATCGAAATCACATATTCATATCCGGCTTCCGCAGCGTGATCAAATCCTGTGCGAAGTGCTCGTCCTTTGCCCTGATTTTTAGGAAGATGTACACATTCGATATCTGGAAAGCTTTTTAAAATATCAACTGTTGTGTCTGTTGATCCGTCGTTGATGACAAGAATGTTTGACGTATAATCAAGCACATCACGAAGCACGGTGCCCAAAGAAGATGCATTATTATATGTAGGAATCAACACACATACGTTGAGTGAGTCAAACTTCTTACGAACTACTTCCCGGTCATTCATCAATTTTAAAATAGGTCAATTTCTAATTACACACGACGTGAAAAATAAGTGGCATGGAGTGCAATACAATTCCATTATGCACCATGGTTAAAAAAACAAAATTACCTTAAACCCGCTAATGGTCAAACATTATTAAAGATACTGAGAATAGAACAAAGCAATAAAAGGTTGAAATTAGTCATGAGTCGCCGGAAGATGAAAAGGAAGGTCTTTATAATACAGGACAGTATGCCCACTCAATGAGAAATATTTGATTGTGTAGGCTTCCATATATTTCACTATCTAAAATCAAGGGGGTTTTGGCAATAAATACACCAGAAATGTTTTAAACACTGATCTTCCGCCCTAAAAGCATTTCACACAACAGGCAATGTTTGCTTTCTATTTTCTGTCAGAGGTGTCGCCTTTGCAGCGCTCGATGAGATTTTTGGGACACGATAGAGGCCTTGCAGGAAAAGTAAAAACAATTCGAATTGTATTGCCTA
The DNA here is from genome assembly GCA_037969625.1 of Saprospiraceae bacterium. Classification (GTDB taxonomy): domain Bacteria; phylum Bacteroidota; class Bacteroidia; order Chitinophagales; family Saprospiraceae; genus Opimibacter. Next base: position 7,630 of record JBBKXT010000191.1, on the reverse strand, counting down.
TTTTTAATCCATTCATTTAGCGATTGACAAGACCTGAACAACAAAGGTCCGGTCAGAACTATTTGGCCCGGAATGACAAAACTTCCAGACAATTCAGGAGGAACAGTGATTCCAATCATACACACATTATCTAAAAATAAAGACAAGTGGAAAATATTTGGGCATTAGCCATTATACCGTTTTTAATCTTCGCCTTTCTCTTTTGGAGACTTACAAGTGGACCACTTATTAAGAAATACGGCAAAAAGGTTTGGGATCAATGGACAACAAAACTTGTCTACTATCAAGTGGTTGTCTATATAAGCACCGGAGCTACCGTGCTCTTCTTGTTTGTTTTAAAATGGATAAATGTTGTGACTTTTTAGTTGCTGAAACCTATCCAGCAGCAGAGATTATCCAACCATAAACTATTTACAACAAGCTCTTTTTATGAAAAAGGAAACAAGATTGATATACCATAAGACCCTCCTGTTTGTGCTTAGTTTTTTGATTGTTGGCCTACATGGTTGCAGCGAAAAGCAGCAAGAGGAACAACATATAAAAACAGAATTTAATCTGGAAACAGCCAAAGCCGAAATTGAAGAAGCCAATAAAAGCGTTATGGCCTTTATTGCCAACGGTGATTCAATTGGGATGGCAAATGCCTATACGGAAGATGGAAAAGTGATGTTTGCCGGAGCACCGCCTGTAGTTGGAAGAGCAAATATTCAAACAACCTTTTCTCGTATTATTAATTCCGGCGTCACGAGAATTAATCTAGAAACAAAAGAAGTTTTTGGCACAGATGAGTTATTGGCCGAGGAAGGCCAGGTGACTGTTTATGTGAAAGACGTAGCGGTGGCAGAAGAAAAGTATATCATCCTTTGGAAAAAAGAAGATGGCCAATGGAAGATGTTTAGAGATATCGCGAATTCGAATTCAAAGGCAGAATAGAAAAGAATTTTTGAAAATGGCTTTTGGGTTTATAATCAGTTTGTTGGAAGGCTCTTTTGCGATTGGACTTTCGTCTCCTATTTCAAAAACAGACGGTTCAGCCTTTCGAAACTAAAGCTCCCATGTCGGCGCCATCTATTCTACCCTCCCTCTTTTTTGAGGTTCTATAATAGCAGTACAATAATTGCATTAGTTTTTAGTTCAAGATAAGTAATGAGCAAGATCTTAGCTTCTATTTTTCTTTTATTTTGCCAATTTGCATTTGGCCAGGATGTTCTGGATAGCACGATCGTGCATTTGGAAACAATCATTTATTTTGATACGAATGAATCGAGCTTGACGGATGATGATCTATCAAAAATATTGCAACTGCTCGATGAAGCGACAAAATACAGTGATTACAAATTGTGGGTAGATGCTCATACGGATGAGGTTGGAAGTGAGTCAGCCAATCTTCTGCTATCTGAAAAAAGAAAGGATTCCGTGGTATCGTATTTGTTATCACAAAAGGTGTCTTTGGATTTTATTGAGTCCGATTTTCATGGCGAGTCCATGCGCATTGCCCGCCGGCATAATAATGCAAGTCGCCAGTTAAACAGGAGAGTCACAGTGCGACTTTTTACGACAAAACAGTTTCTGTATTTAGAGGGAACTGTTATCGACGAACAAACCCAAAAGGGTATCGAAGCGGACATTCAACTCCGTGCAGTTGATTTCAAAAGTGTTACGAGAACAGACACCAATGGAAGGTTCAGAATTTTATCGCCACTGAATTCAAATGTAACGATCGAGGTGGTGGCTAAAAATTATTTCATTGCTACTAAAACGTTAGAAATTACCGAAAAACATAAGGATGTAAAATTAAAAATTCCATTACCCGATATTAAAATAGGTAAGATTTTTAATTTTGAAAAAATACTATTCGTGGGTAATAAAAGCATCTTGTTACCTACCTCCTATGAACCTCTAGAACACCTGAAAAGGTTTATGTTTGAAAATGAGGACCTGTGCATAGAAATTGCCGGTCACACCAACCATCCCAATCAACCGAAGGTAGAGGTCAACTCACTATTTTATCAACTTTCTGTGGCGAGAGCATTGGAAGTGTATGATGCCTTAAATGAAATAGGCGTCGCATCAGATCGTATGTTGGCAAGAGGGTATGGTAACTGGAATATGGTTTATCCCTATGCAGTGGCTGAATTCCAAATGAAGCATAATCGAAGAGTAGAAATCATCATATCAGATTGTGATTCAACGGCCACGATTCAAAACCAAGAGGTTCCTAACCGGGCAGAGTTTAATCGCGCGGATCCGATTTTGAGGCATTACACAGACACCTCCTTTCAAAGGGACCTTGAAAACTTCAACACAAAAAAAATTCGGGAAGATCTTACAAAGCAAGTGAAAGCAATGAAAAAGAAAGATATGGATCCCACCCTTTATACGTATCGGGAGATGCTTATGGCGTTGCCGGGATTGCCGCCAGCAAAACAATAGGGTTAAACGGTAATCGGTTCTTTGTCACTAGTGTGATATGGTATTAAAATCAATACACGGCTTTCTCTTTTCTTATTCTTTGTGCATGAGCCAAACAACATTCCCGATCGGAAATATTTCTCTCTTTTTATGGTGTTTTATTTAATTTATTCCCGATCGGAAATCTTTCCTTTGACTACAGTAAGGTATGGCCACCATTGAAACACTCAAAAGAGACCAATTAAAGCGAAAAAATCACCTCACAGTAACATTTCCCCCCTTTCAGGACACTACATAGCAAAGACCAAAACCATTTAACAATGAACCTGAAAATTTTCAACACCAGACTTTCCGCAGAAAGTGTACTCAACGACCAGGTGGCCATCAACACCTTCATGAATTCCGTTGCCGTACAAAACACCACCGCCCAGTTTATCCCCGGAAACCCCGACTACTGGTCCATTCTTGTTTTTTATAATGAGGAGAATGACACAAAACCAAAAGAGAAAGAAAGGCCACAAGCGATTACCGAAAATGATTTAACGATCGATGAGGTTACGATTTTTTCTGCACTCAAGATGTGGCGCAAAGACAGAGCAACAGAAATCAACCTCCCCGAGTTCATGGTTTGTCACAACGCAACCCTTTTGTTTATCTCCAAAGAAAAGCCACGGGACCTGGTTTCCCTTAGCAAGATCAAAGGCATGGGCGACCAGAAGATAGCAACGTATGGGAATGATATCATCGCGATTATAAATGCATTTTGAAAAATGGCAGGAAAGCTACTCGCCTACGCCAAGGCTACTGCGAGCAAGGAAGGGCAGTCGCCGTCGCAAAGGCTATGGCGAGCAAGGAAGGGCAGTCGTCGTCGCAAAGGCTATGGCGAGCAATGAATCGCTGCAGGTGCGACATATAGAATATGGCTGAGAGGGGCATAGAGCATCAAATCATCCATCACCTTGTTTGAAGCGATAGGCTAAAAAGAAGGCGCTGTAAGCGCTCACGTTTGAATAGGGGTTTAGCCCTATTCAGGAGGGCAAGATGCGGGAAGCGGAGGGATTTAAAACAACAGTAAAAAACTATTCAAGGAGAATAAAACTAATCCCCTCTTTAATAAAAATATCACCATTATTGGTCCAGGCTCTTGGAACGGTCCCTTCATGATTATGAACAAAGGAAATGTTTTCTAAATACAAATGACCATCATTCATAACCGCGCCACCATTCGTATTATTAAATCCACCAAAGAGCGTTAGACTTGCCAGTGTACACGTTGTGTTTGTTTCGATGAGGAATATTCTGGAAAGATTTTGTCCGGAGATGACCATACTATCAGATAGAATGCCAAGAAGTGTGATATCCTTTGAAATAACAATTTCTGAATTCAAACGAATGGTGTCAGTAATGGTTGATTGAAAATGAATCGTGTCTCCATCGCAGGAACCGTCTATGACATATCGAAGCGATCCAACACCATCATCATTTGTATTAGATACATATTTGTGATGCAGCTCGCCCTTACACTGACAAAAGTTATCGAACAAATCATTTCCTGTGCAATCATTATAATCATTGCAAGGTTGTCCAGGAATGCATGAATCATCTTTTATGATTGTAAAATGATCATCTACCTCCCCTGTCTCCCTTAAAAAAGATATGGACAAGGTGTCCGCATGTATCGTCAGTACACAAGAACCAAAATCGGAGGCATCATAAAACATGGCTGGATGATCCAAATCGGCAGCGCTTTTTTTACCGGAGGATCCAGTAGTAATATAAACAGCACCATTGCCACCCTCAGGGCCTGTTGGCGCTTTAAAATACGGACCGGCATCATCTATTTGTCCAGAACCGGAACCGGATGGACCTACCGTATGTGTATCGATATCAAACGTAGATGACAAACCGTAGTGGCCATTAAGAAGAAAAGTTCTTTCATAGGAATGACTGTGACCAGATAGCACCAGATCTACGCCATAACTTTCAAACAAGGGAAGATAATTAGCACGCATTTCCACGAGGGCAGACTCATCATCTGAATCATGTGATCCTTTAGAATAAGCGGGATGATGCCATAGGGCAACGACCCACTGAGCCGTTGTGTTTTGAAGGTCATCTTCACACCAGAGATACATAGGATCACCTACATCACGATCTGTCTCATAGCTATCAAGAACGACGAAATGAATGATTCCATAATCAAACGAATAGAAGGCTTCTGTTCCTGATGCTACTCCACCGCATTCAGCATTTTTTGGAAACGTAAAAATATCATAGTAAGGTCCGGTTTGTGTATTGGAATTGGCAGAGTGCCCGTCGTGATTACCAAGACATGACCAGGCTACGGTGTTCTGAAGTTTTTCTTCATACATATTTTCGAAAAGGGCCGTTTGATATTCGTCATCCGTACCATCATCATATGCGTTGTCCCCTAAAAACAACATCATATCTGTGTGAAAAGTATCGATATACGTATAATAAGCATTTCGAACATTTCGAGCATTGCTATTTCCTGTTCCACAATCGCCAAGAATCCAGGCGGTTAGAGGTGTATCGCTACCTGGCGTAGGATATGTTTTAAAGTACAGTGTCGAAGAAGGAAAAAGAACCGTATCCGTTAAGGTGCGAATCTGATAGAAGTATTTAGTGTTTTGCGTCAGTGAATTGATTAACAATTCATGCTCTGTCGTATCAATCAATAATTCAACGGTATTTGTTAGGGAGGACGGTGACAATCCATAGTCCACGATTGAGGGCGAGGTAATATTTGTTCGCCAACGGATCACCATACTTGTGTCATTGGCTTTTTGCAAGTATGGTCCACGCGTAGTAATCACTACCCCATCATCAGGAACACCATCCAGACGAAAATCAAAACTGAGATCTGTGCTTCCGGCAGACCGTTGATGTACTTCGACCGCAAGAATATTTTCGCCGCTCACCAATGTGCTATCTAATGTAAGAGAAGCGATGGCATCATCTCCACTATTTGAAGAAGCAAACGTGTTGTATGCAATAGGTCCGGCCGGCATATTGACTCTCCAGACCTCTACGCCATTAAGATAAATAACAGCGCCATCATCATAAACAAGAAACAGATCCAACGAACTGAAATCTCCCGGATCATTGACGCCAAACACATGCCGAAAGTATCCCGTATACGTTGATGATGAAATTTCGGTGGACTCATCCCCATCCCCATAACCAAGTTGAGCCGGCCCTGCTCCCCATCCAACTGTATCATATGCGAGGTCGTACCATACGATGCCCGATTGTTCAGGAGGAGCCATTCCTTCATCATAGTACGCCCATATACTTCCCAGTGGAACAAGTTGGGCAAAACCACATTGGACGCAGCAAACAAATAAAAAACAGAAGATCGTTTTCATCTAGTTAGTTATTTCTTTCAGTAGAGACTCAATATCATTGCGAATTTTTCTCATAGCCCGCGTATTCTTTTTATAATTCGAGAGTTGATCTAAGGCGTGAATGGCTGCTGTAAGATCATCTTTAGCCCCGGTATAATCACCGATAGAAATCAACGTTTTTGCACGTTGATAATAAGGGATTGCTTTCAACGTGCTTTGATCAATAATTTCGGTTTGCAATTGAATAGCTTCCGAAGTTCGATTGAGGTGAAGGTAAACGTCGACTAATTTATTTTCCAAGACATGCAATGGGCCTAAACGATCAAGTCCGGCCTGAAGGATTGAAATCGTTTTCTCTTCGGCGAAATCTTTATCGCATAATAGCCATGATTCAGAAGCTTCAATATATAAAGCGGGAGAAGGATCATTGGTAATAGATATTAAATATTCATAGACATCTGCCGATGAGCAAAAGGCATCGATCTTTTTTAACACAGAGCCCTTCCATTCGAGGCAAGCAGGGTTTATACCATTTTGGGCTAACGCACATTCTACATAGAAAAGCGAACTATCGGGCATGTTCTCAGCGAAAAAAAATTTACTCAAGCCAAGAAAAACACGATCCGTATTCATTTTCTTTTTTAAACAGAAGCGAAAATCATCTCCTGCTTCTTTTTTATCGCCATGCAATAGGTACAACTCCCCTCTGGTAACATACAACTCAGTACTATCCGGAGAGTGTTTAATCTGGTTAGATAGCTTCTGTATACGTTCATGTATATCGCCATGATCAGCAGCAAGAAAAGAAACGAATGACCAGAGCAGCAATAAAACCATGTGCCAAAAGTACGACTTTGCAAGAAAGGGCGAGAGGCAGGAGCGAAGGGCAGGAAGCGAGAAGCAAGAGGCATACAGCCAATCGGAGCGCAAATCGGAGTTCAGCGCTTGCCCTGCACTCCGACGCAGGAGGTAGTTCAGGGGTAGATCACGTCCGCTAATCGTGAGGGCAAAATGGTCAACGGTGAAAGGAAGAACAAACGTGCGTCTCTGCGCCACTGCGTGCTAATATTCAGTTGAAACAGGATTTCATCTTTGCGATAAACACTCTTTTTTACAAAAAAAGAGACCCTCTTTCAGGAAGGTCCCTTTTATAAAGCGAATGAAGATGATTATCCCCTACAATCTTTTTTGAGTTGGCGAAGCGCTAGTGGACTATTGACATCCACAACAGTTCCATCGGTCATGGTTACGCTCAAAGGAAAAACCAAATGAGGGCGTGCATGCTGATCAGGATTTGCTTCTTTCCAGGCTAGGACAGCATCCTTAAACTCAACTCTTGAATTCACCTCTACTTGTGTGCTGTCAGCGAAAGAAATGGTGACAGGAAAGTTTAGCGTGAAACAAGGTTCGCCATGAGGACCACCGGGACGAGGACCACATTCTTCTCTCAATGCTTTTAGTTGCTCAAGGGTCTCTACAGTAATGATCTCACCCGCTTCATTAATCACCTGAATAGGAAGCACCAGTGTTGGGTGATCTGCTTTTGTCGGATGACCACCGTTTTCGTGATACCATGTGCGAATCGCCTGCTTCAATTCTTTGTAATCGCCTACCTCAGCAGTAGTCCCATCGGTAAAGGAGATCGTGACAGGAAATACAAGTTCGAAGCACCTGCCCCTTCCCGCGCCGCATTGATCCTCAATATCCGTCACGGAATTCAATACAAAATTTTCTACGCTGGTGAAGCTTTCCTCCCCTTTATCACAGGAAGTAATAAAGGCAGCAAAAGCAAATAGTGCAAATACCCCAAGGGATTTAATGAATGATCTGTTCATAGTGTTAGTGTTTTT
>JBBKXT010000190.1:0-16560 GCA_037969625.1 Saprospiraceae bacterium | reverse complement strand
CCATGACCGGTGATGTCGCACCGGTGGGTAATGCTTTAAACCCTTTTGCTTGTTTCAACCCCGGAATATCTTCGGTAGAGAAAGCAGGCACAGCAGGTGTAGTCAGGAGATTGGTGCCTTCTTGTGAAACGTTGTTGTCTGGGGTAAGAACTGGAATCCATATAGAAATGAGAGGCATGGGGTTGTCAGCCGGCACGGGCAGCGCAAACACATCAGCGCAGTATCCTTCTACCTTGACCTGGCTCGTGCCTGTGGGAGCGGAAGTAGCAGGGATTATGCCGACATAAGGCTGATATTTTCCATCAGCGGGGATATAGCATGTCTGTCCGTTAATCCTGACGGTTGATCCTGTGGTATTGACGATAGTAAGAGTGGCGATATGACCGGTGGTTTGTCCTGTTCCGATTGCTGTAATATTCAGCGATTGAGCCCTCGAATCGTATTGTAAAAGTGAAATTAACAAGAGGACGAACAGTATGACCCTTGATTGCATCTGCTGCTTTAAGACAGGGTATTTATTTCTCATGGTGTTGCGTTTAAAGCGGGAAAGATAAGGGAGAGAACAAAAACCGTCTAACAAGGTACGATTTATGTTGAATATCAGGGATTTGTGTTGTCTCTATTGAGGTGGTATTGACGATGAAGTGCCTACACAAAACGACTTTAGGGACAAATAGGCGACCGCCTTTCAAAACGGTCTATACGCCATAAATATCCACAAAACGCCATCGATTACTTCCGGAGATCAGGGGGAAAGGGTGGAGGGGATTGTGTATATTTAGGGGATATGGGCAAATCAATTTTCGTGGAAAGAACGAAATCATATTTCATTTTTATTAAAATTGGTCAAGAGGAACATTTAGATCAGCTGCAGGCTGAAGGTCATTTGTTTTGTAACACTCTAAAGTATCATCGAAAATCAGAAGAAATTGGTGTTAAAGGAGATAGGAATGAAGGCATGAGTTTTATAAAACAAGTTTCAAGCATTGATATTAATGTTAAAGTAATAAACATAAGAAATGCCAAAACTGGACTCAGCTTCAACTATTGAGGCCTATGGGGCAGGCTACAGCACATTTAACACCCGTAGAAAAATAGATTAAAATGGTATCAATTGACTTTTTCAGAGAATTGGCACTTTCTTTTCCCGAGACGACAGAAGAACCTCACTTTGAAAAAACTTCTTTTAGAGTGAAAAATAAAATCTTTGCTACTTATGATGTTATAAAGCAAAGAGCTTGTATTAAATTATCGGAAATTGACCAAGATGTTTTTTCATCAGCGGATAAAACAATCTTTTTTCCTGTGGACAATAAATGGGACAAACAAGGTTGGACACTACTTGAGATGAACAGAGTGAAAAAAGCATTATTTATTGATGCGTTGACAACAGCTTATTGCGAAGTAGCACCAAAAAAGTTTGCTGAACAAATTAGACCAACAACAACCGAATAAAAAGCAAGCTATAATGAAAATTAGAACTATAATTGTTCAAACAGGAAACAATGCAGGCATAGAACTTACCGAGAAAATGCTTGATCAATTGGGTGGTTTATGTTTATAACAGCATTGATCCTTTATTGTGTTCCGAGAGAATTACATCATAAATTTTCTATGAGAAGTGCAGAATTTATTAAACCAAATTACTTTAGAATTATTTCGCCATTTGCGTTTCTTTTTTGGGAGTTTGATTCTTTACAATCTGAAATGGATTTAAATAGAAGCGAAAAGAGTATAGATAAAGAACGTTGCACAACAATATGTATGTAAACCTTCACTAAACGACAAGATTTAAATGGCAAACTGATTTCAGCTACTAATGCAGAATAGGGATTTGAGTATTTCTGTCTTATTTGCAATAATAACATTATAGGGAAGCCTACAGTATTACACTATCTTCAAACGGCGAAAGGGCACGAAAACTCAGAGGTTAGTAGATTAACATGAGAAAAGATAGCACAGAATAGCACTCAACAGACTTTTTGACATTAAACATCCTTTGTAGCCAAAACAAGCAAAAGCTCATTGATTTAAGGTGACTAGCTTGACAACATGAAGAAATGCCCCAAATCTTCTTTAAACCACCTTCTCGGCCAATTTAAACTGGCTTTACAACAATTTGGGGCTTGGATCCAATTCTCTCCTCAATACAATGGATCATCACAGATTTGACATAATCAACAAACTCTTTGGTTGTATATATACCGTTATGAAGGGTAATTAAAGGAATCTCGGGTTAATTCGCCTTTATATATCCACAAACATCATCCAAAATAATTTTTGCTTCATATCCTTGAGTAACAAAAGCAAATGTTGAGACTTGATCACCATGACGCCATATATTACCCCCCTTTCCCCTTCTTGTTTTTCTAAAGCCTTCCTGCAATTCCCTGAAGCCATCATAGACTTCAGGGAAAAGGTCTTTAAAACACCTTGCTTCAGCACAACCGGCATGTTCTGAAAATACTTATCAAGGACTGGAATTTATAATCAACAAATTAACAATTAAATTCACCCAATAGAGGAAACAAAAAAAGGTTCAAAACTACCTAAGATTCAAAACAAAATTCTTATGGCCTTCGTATAGAAATATAAAGTTAACTATTAATTAGTCAACACAATTATCATATATAGCTTCACATGCTCCACTCAGAAACATATAGTTATTAGTCGCATCATTAAGACATTCACCATAATAATCAATGTTGCCACTTGCGCATCCAGATGTAAGACCATCCCATACATTATACGCATCAATTTCACAATCAATCCAAGATGACAAGCAACTTTCTCTTATAGAAATAGGTATATCAGTCGGATTATTCTCTTTGTACACATCCATTGCTTTTGAGAAAGTCAATTCACGCTGATCACGATTCATAGTGGTTAACCAAGGATTAGAAAAATAAATATTTTTTAAATATATAAAGCTATTTTCTTTGAAATCATCAAAAGCCTTTATTTTAGTTTCTGAATACTCTTCAACAGTTGAAGTCAAAATCGTATATCTTAGGTTTAGCTTAGCTTTTTGAAGGGATATAAAATTATCATCTTCAGATAGGAGCAAGATACTAGCTGGTGAATCAAATGGCTTAGGCTCATCTGATACACAAGAAAAAATTGAAATTGCAACAAAAGCAACTAACATTAGTCTAATTGATAATTGATAATTCATAATGTTGGATTTTAATTGTTATATAGAAATTGAAATAAATATACATATTCTAAAATGAAAATTCAAATTAGATTAATGGTAATTATCACTTTTTTACTAACCCAAAGAAGTGTAATGGGGCAATCAAATACGGGTGATCTACTTGATTCAACTCTGATGCATGTTAAGAGCACCTATTCCCATCTTGAAAATTTCAATATAAAAGCGAAAGTTTCATTCTACATCAATGAAAACAAGCCAATCTCTGAGGCTACATTTAGTATAAATAAAAACACCCACGAACCCATTAGTGTTTGTTGGAATGGCTACTTAAGCAATTACCCTTTAGCTTTCACTAATGCTTGCCTAATAATTGATACACCTTACATCAAAAACACAACATATTGCTTAAACGTTGCCAATATGTCAACTAGAAAAGAGACTGGAGCCCTGGATCTTTTAATCGCAAAATATTCCGGGGTTGCACAGGCCACAATTCCTTTACTAAAACTAATTTTAGAAGATAAAATAAGCGCGATAGATCGATTGAGTAATTTCATTTCAGGTGATATTGCAATAGATACATTGAGTGAATCCATTCCTTGTTATCGTATTGAACTGTTTCAGACTTTTACTCAACAAAAGATTGAGGATTTCAAACTCACAGAAGAAATATTAGGAGAAGGCAGCACTATTCTTACACTATGGGTTGACCCAAAGACATATCTCATTCAGCAGTATTCTATTGCATTGACAAGTGCAACAGGAAAGATATTTCTAACAAATGTATTTTTAATTCAATCTGACTCAAGGGAAAATATAACTGAATGTGAAAATTGCTGCTATTAATGCTGCTATTATTTCAGGATTACTCGCAAAAAGGTCTTTCACATGATTTTCAACAGAGCTATATAATGATCTTTAAATCTCACTCTCTTCTCGGACACATTATATCATATTGACTTTACAAGTCTACCAGATGTCACACTACCATTTTTGAATCTACGCTTTATATACTAACCATTGTCCAAGGATAGATCATTACGAACCAACTCTGAAAACTGAATTTCGAAAATAATGTTTGACGAACTAACTAAGTATAAAAAGAATGGTCATTTCTTTTTGATATCAGGAGACAGTCTGGAAGAAGTATGCAATGCACCGACCGACAAAAGCGGAATATATGTTGTTTATGCATTGAAAAATGGCGGAATAGAACTTGTATTCATTGGACGGTCTGGAGAAATTGAAAAAGACGGTTCTATGGCTATTTGGAAAGAAGGACTTGGTGGATTGAAGGATAGAATTGTAAACGGACATCAATTTGGCAATGTGCCTCGAAGCATTTCCTGGCCAAGACAAATCGAACTTCAAGACATAGAAGCATTAGATGTCTATTGGTATGTAACACATATTGACAAATTCAAAGATTGCCCACGCGTTTTGGAAAATGTATTACTCAATAAGCATCTTCAAGTCTATGGAAGGGTGCCACGGTGGAATAGTGAGTTGTACATCGCAGAAAGGAAACGGTGATATTAAATGAAGTCGTATTAAAAAGGTTATAAGATAGGATGTACCGCAAATGGTCGTATAACTTTATATCCAGAACGAATTGGAAATAGTCGGAATGGAAAGACCATTGTAGAGTCGGGCGTTTTTTGACGATTCTTAGGGCGCGACCTTTTAGGCATCGGCATCACCAATCTATTTCATGCAACTCTACGACTAAACCCCCTTTCGAAAATGTAAGATTAGCAAGGAGTCTCCACGCAGGCAACTATTCATCAATACCATTGGAAACTTATTTATAAACAGAATTGTTAATTTTCAGCATGTTTGAATTATAAGCAAAAATGTTTACTATGTTGCCTGATTTGGAGAGCGTTAAAGGAATACATCCCGGTGCCATTTTAAAGCGTGAACTTAAAAAACGCGGAATTAAAAGTATTGATTTGGCTAATGAAATAGATGAGCACCCGCAAACAATAAATGCCATCACCAAAGAAAGAAGAGGAATGAATGCCAAACTATCCTTTAAACTAGGTGACTACTTTGACATGCCCCACGAATACTTCATGTTGCTTCAGGCAGCCCACGAAGTTGATTTGGTTTGAAAAACTGAAAAAGACAAGATCAATCCTTTAATAGGAAAATTTAGAAAATCCATATTCTGGGATACAAGAATTGAATTGATTGACTACAAGAAAAATAGGCGATCGATCATTCAACGTATTCTGGAAAGAGGAACTCAAAATGAAATCAGGAATCTCATTAAAATATATTCCTTGCCTGTCATTTAAAAGGAACTGCTAAATATCGACAATTCTTTTATTCCAGCAGACGAAGAAAATGTACTCAAGTATATCAAAGGTGAAAGCTAATGTCCGTCAAATTTTACAAAGAAACAGTGACCGACTTGCTTTGGAATCAATGGCAAGGTTTGATGAAAAGCTAACCATGATCCAGACCCAAATTGTCTGCATGGAAACTATTGGGAATTTGTAAGATTTGATATTGAAGAATTAGAGGATTAGCTATCGAGGACAATAGTTGTCAGAGGATCTTTCTTTTGATCAAAGATTCGAATATTATCGACAAACTGATTACCAAATTCAACTTGATGTTTTTGACATCATAGGTGAGTAAACTTGATTTTTATTTCGCCACTAAATTTAGCTTCTGCGTTGATTTTAGCAGAATACCCTGTTTGATCTGGTATTTGTTGATGGAATATCATTAATTTAGATGTTATGAAATCCTTCTTTCTGAGCGTGCTCCTTATGCTGTGCTGCCTTTCTATCGGCAAGGCTTCCGTTTTCTATGTGTCTCCTACAGGATCTGATTCCGGAAGCGGGACTATGAGTGACCCCTGGTCCCTCCAAGCGGCTTATGATCATCCGATGAATTTACTGCCCGGCGACACGGTTTGGATGAGAGGCGGTGTTTATACGAATACCGTTATGTATGATCCCTCATTTGGTTTTATCTCCTACAATTGCAAAACCAAGGGGACAACAAACGCACCAATCCTTTTCCGAAATTATGATAATGAACACGTAACGATCGACGGGGAAACGAATCAGGTAGTAATTTTTGCGGGCAATTGCAGCAATACATGGTTTTGGGGAATTGAAGTGATGAGTTCAGCCATCATCAGATCATCCAATCGGTCCTATATATATTGTACTGCACCAAATATGAAGTTCATTAATATGAATTTGCATGACTTGGCAGATGGCATTGACTTATGGAATGCTGCCAAAGGCGCGGAGTTATACGGGTGCCTGATTTATCACAACGGCTGGGATCAAGTCAATCCCAATCTTGCTCATGGCCATGGCATTTATACCCAGAATGATACCACCAATACGCGAATTATAGAGAACAATATTTTCTTTAGTAGCTATGCCTACAATTTAAAATTATGGTCGACCAATCAAGGCATTGATAATTATAATATCCATGGGAATATCGTTTTTAACGGCGGTTCAGCATCGCAATTTTCCGATTCCCGAAAGGCTAATTTTTTTGTCGTCAGCAATAATCTAGCTCGGCCCATCCGCAATCTTAATATGAGCCACAATTATACCTATGCTGGAATTATTAATTCGGTCAAAGGCTTGTGCAACGTGCTTGGTGATGGTGAGATCATCCATGGAACCATAGACAGTAATTATTTTTTGGGGCAATTACGAGGGCTGGGACCCTATACGGACATGACAGCAATAGGCAACACCATCTATGGTGGTACGGCTTTGAATTACACCAACAATTCAGCATTATTCGATTCCACTTTTAGTAATAGCACACAATCTCAAAACATACCGGTTACAGGGCTAGACTATTTTGTACTGCCTAATAAATATGAAACGGGTAGAGCCAGTATCGCCATTTACAATTGGAGTAATGCAGATCATGTGGAAATTAATGTTTCCGATATCGGCTTACAGCCGGGTGATCAATATGAATTAGTCAATGTGATGGATTATTATAATGATTTTAGTGTGGGTACTTACCCCACGGATGGCAACATAACGGTTCCGATGACAGGTCACTCATTCGCGCCGGTTATTTCAGGCGCGGTGGCTCCTGTGTCACAATTTCCAACCTTTGGCGCTTTTCTGATTCGTAAAGCGGCTCATCCATTAGCTGCTGCTGAGATACAAGTGTTGGAAGGTACCACCAGTATTGCAGATGGAAGCGTCTTTAGTTTTGGCACGACACCTGTTGGCACGGATATTACTAAAATATTTACGATTAAAAATTCGGGCGTGCTACCACTTGATCTGGGTCCGTTATCTGCACTACCTGCAGGCTTTAGTCTGGTGGGTTCATTTCTATCATCTCCTGTTGCTCCGGGAAGTACAGTGGACTTTACAATCCAATTGGATGCTTCCGTTGTCAGTCACCCCTCTGGCCTGATCAGTTTCACAACGAATGATCCGGATGAAAATCCATTTCATTTTACAATCGAAGGTATTGCTACCATCCCCGGTTATTGTCCGGCGACATCTTCACAACCTCAGTTTATTTGGATAAAAGGTGTGTCATTGAATGGAACGACTTCAACATCGGCGGGTTCCGGGTATTCCGATATTACGGCCACTACATTTTCAGCAGACGGTGGCGCTACGCTTCCCATCACATTAGATCCGGGATATAATAACTCAAATGTCACTCAGCCCTACGACGTAACATGGAGCATTTGGATGGATTTAAATACTGATTTTGATTTTAGTGATGCCGGAGAAAATGTATTAAACGTATCCGGCAGCACCCATGAGACTTTGGTCGCAGATATCCTGATTCCAGATCAAAATGTAAGTACTCGAATGCGCGTGAGTATGTGCCTCGAAGGATTTGGTGAGCAACCCTTGGATTGCGGAACTATCACTTATGGGGAGGTAGAGGATTATACGGTTGACATCAGTCAGGGGCCAACAAGAGTATCTGATTTGTATAACCGGATAGAGAGCAGCGTAGTGCCGAACCCATTTGCTGATCAGTGTGTCATTCAGGTCCAAAATGCAAAGGGGATAAAGTATGTTGTGAAGATTTACAGTTTGCTTGGAGAAATCATGCAACAAGTTCCGTTCGCAGATAACCAGGCCAGTATCACCAGAGCATCTATGACATCTGGTTTATATTATTATTTGGTGCAGGATGAAAACGGCGTGGGCGTTTCTTCGGGAAAATTGATAGTTATTTAAGACAAACAGAGCCATGCGTATAAACCTGCGTATGATTTTATTTTGATGGACAAGTTTATTATGCCAATCGTGTGAGTTCCTTTATGCCTCTGGTACATGACCACCAAACACATTGAAAAACTAATCAAAGAAGATAGTTTATATTTCGTTCGTCAAAATGGAAGTCATAAGATTAATGAACCTATAGATATTTCAGGATTAGTAGTTGTTCTCTTTATGGCAAAAAATGCAGTAGAAAAAGGAACTTTAAATTTAATCTTAAAAAAGAAGGACCATTGATGATTTAGCCGGACCGCAGCTTTTAGCCAAAGCAGCCTCTGCTGAGGTGCCCAGAAAATTGCCAAACATTAAAACAAGACAATGAACATCGAAAAAGATATCTCCGAACTTGTCCATGCGAATGTGATTTCCCAGGAGACAGCAGACAAGATTCAAGATTATTATCGTTCAAAAGGAGGACATTCAACAAGTCGACTTTTTATTGCTTTTGGTTTATTAGGAGCTATATTGGTTGGACTGGGAATTATCTCAATCATCGCGCACAACTGGGACGAACTTTCTCGAACCACCAAAACAATCTTTGCTTTCCTTCCTCTGCTTGTTGGACAAGTGCTGTGTGGATTCGTATTAGTAAAGAAACAAGAGAGTGTTGCATGGAGAGAAAGTGGATCAGCCTTTTTGTTTTTCGCCGTTGGAGCAAGCATATCGCTTGTTAGCCAGATTTACAATATCCCGGGAAACGTAAGTTCATTCATCCTGACATGGATGTTGCTAGGTCTCCCTTTGATCTACGTGATGAAATCTTCGATGGTTTCTTTGCTCTACTTAATTGGGATCACTTCCTACGCCGGTGAAGTAAGTTATGGGTCATACCCTCCATCTGAATCGTATCTTTATTGGCTACTGCTCCTGACCGTTTTGCCTCACTATTACCTGTTGTACAAGAAGCAGCCTGAAAGTAATTTCATGATTTTCCACAATTGGTTTATACCCCTTTCGGTGATTATCACATTGGGAACCATTACAAAAAATCAGGACGAACTGATGGTCGTTGCGTACTTCAGTCTTTTCGGATTGATCTATTTAATAGGAGACTTGGATTTTTTTACAAAGCAAAAGTTGGGAAGCAATGGGTATAAAATATTGGGGTTACTTGGGATCCTGGTGATGCTTCTGATGTTTAGTTTTGATTGGCTATGGGAGGACTTGAGAAAAGAAGAATATTTATTTAATGAAGTCATTGTATCACCTGAATTTATTGCCTCAGCTCTATTGACCATATTTGCAAGTGCGCTGCTTTTCCGACAACTGCGAGACAAATCCCTGAAAGATATAAATCCAATAGCACCTGTTTTTATGTTGTTTCTTTTGACGTTCATGATTGGTCTGTACTCACCAATAGCGGTTGTGCTTGTTAATATGCTTGTTTTTGCCATCGGTGTTTTAACCATCAGAGATGGCGCCAGGCTGGATAGCTTAGGAATATTGAATTGCGGATTGCTGATTATTACCGCTTTAGTGATTTGCAGATTCTTCGACACAAATTTAAATTTTGTCATCAAAGGACTAGTATTTGTGGCGGTCGGTATAGGTTTCTTTGCGGCAAATTACCGGATGCTTAAAAAACGAAAATCAAATGATGAACTATAAAATATTATTACCTGTTTTTGTTCTTGTTGCTATAGTACAACTGTATGTACCTGCTAAAATGATTTTTGACAAAGAAGATGTAATCCATACAGGCACAGAGTATAAGTTCAAAACCGAACCCATTGATCCAAACGATCCTTTCAGAGGGAAATACATCACGCTTCGCTATGAGGAAGATATGGTTGAGGTGGAAAATGAATCGGATTGGCGATGGGGTGAAATGGTTTATGTTTTGCTGACATCAGATAGTAATGGCTTTGCAAAAATTCTATCTGTTTCAAAAGAGACCCCAACCGGCACTCCGGACTTTTTAATAGCAAAAGTGAGTTACGTCCCAGATGATGGATCTAATAAACTGACCATTGAATATCCTTTTGACAGATATTACATGGAAGAATCAAAAGCCTATGATGCTGAGTTGGCTTACCGCGAATCGCAGATTGATACAAACCAGATAGCCTATGCATTGGTCAGTATAAAAGAGGGTGATGCGGTATTAAAAGATGTGCTAATCAATGGCGTTTCAATAAGGGAGATTGTGAAAAGCGGAAGAGAAAATCAGGAGTAGGCTTGCGCCGAATTTTACACAACTACTTTTGCTTAGGTTTCATTATAAACGGAACATGACTAGGGGTACGATAGATTCAACCTTAACCAAAATTGAAGCTTTGTAGATATGAAGTCAGGATGTTTCGGGCAGAAAATAACTTCAGGGAAGCAGGTCCAACGTGTTATGGAGGCACTCGACGAACGTTGAACCATAGGTGATTCTATATTTTTAGTATTCTTGAACGAAAAATTTACCTAATACTATGCAAGAAAGTATATTTTTGTATATGCCTGAGACGCTCCAGACATTCACCGTTTTTCATTTATAATTCACCAATGCACAAATCAATAAATTATGAAACTCCTGATTTTATGTCTATTTGCTTTTTCGATTCTCAGTTGCAGCAATGAGCCAACTGAAAAAGCCTCGGAACCAGCTGCTGTAAATGTTGATTCCTTGACGTCGATTTTTAATGCCGGTTGGAATAATAAAGATTCTGCGGCCATCATGAATGTAGTCGCGGAAAATGCCATTGTCATGAATGACTCAGTCATTCACAGCGGCCATAATGCCATTGCAGATAACTGGGTGAGCGGAGGTGTTAGGGTTATTAGTAACATAAAAACATCCTCTGTAATAAAAAATAGCGGTAACCTGATTGCTTATGACGGTGGAACCTATTCACTTGACCTCACACCTCCAGGCGGACCCGTGCTCAAAGAAAGAGGCAACTATAGTCTGATATGGACTAAGCAACAAGATGAGACTTGGAAACTATCGCTTATCCATATTGAAGACATAACCAGAATGCCTGATATAAATTAGCAGAAAAGGATTTTCAAGAATAGCACTTCAGAAAATTCTGGTGTTAGATACATGAGGTTATCCGGCGAACCGATTGGACTGTTTTGGTAGTATATGCTATTTGATAATCTCACAACGAATTCAAAAAATCAAGCAAATCATTTCGCTCCAGTAAACTCAATTGGAGATATAAGTCTCTTGAGTCTTCCGCTTCTCCACCGTGCCAAAGAATCGCTTCTTCAATGTTTCGAGCTCGACCATCATGCAATAGCCTGGAGTGCCCATTGACCACAGGTAGCAATCCAATACCCCATAGCGGAGGCGTGCGCCATTCGTTACCAGCTGCTTTGAAAACCGGTCGATTGTCTGTAAGATCAGGACCCATATCATGGAGCAAAAGATCGGTGTAAGGATAGATCGTTTGATTTGATAGTTCCGGAATATTCGATATTCCCGTGACATGTCTTGGAACATGGCAACTACTACATTTTAACTGATCAAAGAGTGATCTACCATTTAAGACATTGAGCTCATTGTAATTTCTAACAGCAGGAACCGCAAGTGTTTGAAAATAGAAAGTTGTCAGATCAAGAGTCTCATCCGTGATGTCAAGGATTCCATCATCCTCTGAACAATTGTCCTGGTTGAAGCAATTCTCATCCGGAAACAGAGAGCTCGTTATGCCCATGTCTTCATTGTATGCACCGGCTGATTGTTGTCGGGCAGTTGGATTTTCAGCCTTCCATCCGAATCGTCCCATCGTCAGTGCCTGTTCTTGTACATTCCAAACCATATTGGGCTTGCCGGAAATACCATCTGCGTCCATATCATTTTCATCCGCAATATTTAGTAAAGATGATTCAGGAATTTCTTCCAACAACCCTAAACCAAAAACGGCAGGCGCTACTCTTGGTGATAACATCAGATCGGTCGGGAAAGGTTTGTATCCTTCGGTCAGTTGATACACAGGTCGCTTCAATGTACGACTCGAACCATCGGCGAAGGTGATTACTTTCTCAATTTCGGTCGTAGTGTAATTGGCTTCGCGCGCCTGTCCGAAGATCGCTCTGTTTTGGAGTTGCCCACCGTAGTGCGGCGCTGCCATTGGGCCTCCAAAGGCATCTTCTCCTGACACACTGAGGCGAATTAAAAATCCGGATAGTTCATTTCCATCATGTGATGGACGTGATCGCCCATTTCGAATATGACAGGAGACACATGAGTTGTTATTGAATTGCGGACCAAGGCCGGGATTGTTTTGCGCAGGTGCCGTTACAAAAACTTGTTCGAAAGACAAGTCTCCTTCTAAATGTTTATTAAAATTGGAAGGAGACAAGTTTGGTGCCGGCATGGCATAGGCATTACTAGTCGCATCAAAAATGGTCGTCTCACCACCGGCAAAAACAAATTCCGGTATTTCAGGTGTAGGTTCGTCATTGTTTTTATCACAACTCCAACAACAAACCCCAATTAATAGTATCGCAATAAAATTTTTCATTTTACTTTTTGCAAAGGTGATTAGAGTCCGGAAATTAATGGAATGAGCCCTTCCTCAAATGTTTGTTGTAATGTTCGAACCGTTTCTTGTGCAAACTCTGCTGCAGGTCTGCTTGGACTATTGGCCGGAATCGCTTCTGTAAATGTTCCAGGAATAGCCTGAATGGCGTCAATGGCCGCTTGTATTTCCATTCTGATTTTTACATCTAGTGGTGCATTTTTTTCTGACACGATAGTCGTTAATCCATCACCATTTATGCCCAGATAGATATTTTGAATGCTTCGAATATTGTCCGTAAAATCTGATTTAGAATTGTTGCTAAACTGACTTTCTTCCAGTGAAAAATCTTCTTGCTCTAACGGATCATGTATTTTTCCGTTTCCTACTTCATCAGCGATGCCAAGTATTCCATTAGCGAGTTCTTCGAGAGCTGCTTTCTGACTGATATAAATACTCCCCGGTAGGCCGGCCTCGATTACATTTTTGGCAAAATTCTGTCCGGAAGGCACCCATGCAGATGCAAGTTTGCCGGCATCACTAGAGAAGATCGCAGACGTTGCAGCTAAATATTCAAACTCGCGTGTAGTAAATTCACCAATTGTTTTTTCACTATTTCCTCCCCAAAGCAAAAACTCTATAGTATGGAATCCCTTCAAGGTACCTTCTAAGGATTGAACATATGAAGGTGTCAGGATATCACTACTCGCCAGTACATTTTCTAAATCCACTTTATTCACCGGCCAGCTATCAATCGCAGGATCTATGCCTTCTGTATCTACAGGACCAAAAAGAAAACCTTCAGATTGTTCCCATGGTTGTCTGGCCGCCACCCATGCGGCACGTGCAGACAGTAGATTAGCTTCCGTCGGATTAGCTTGTAATGTATTAGATGCTGCTACCATTGCCTGAGCATTCTGATCCAATGCAACATACGTATCAACGATCACATGGTTTGTGACATTTGTGAGTATCGCTGAATAATCAGCGGTAGGTGTCACAGGCGCATCGTCTTTGCAACTGGAGATAGCGATCATCAATAGAAATAGTCCGGAGAATAGTTTACTTTTTGAATTCATTGTTTATTAATGTTTATTTAGGTTATGAAGATTATAAAGTTTCACCTCTGAAGTCTCGCGCCTCCTATTACGTGTCGAAAAGTTCGGCGTCGAAAAACTATCCGGTTTCACCCAAATATTTATCACGCAGAGGCGCGGAGACGCAGTTTTTTAATTTAGCTGTTTAGCAATTTTTATAATTCGCAATTCGTAATTTCCGTTCTGCCTTTGGTTGCCGAAGCCCTTTTAGCGAAGGCAATCCTTTTCGTAATTCGCTTTGCCCGACCGTAGCCTTTTGCGAAGGCGGGTAATTTGAATTTGATTAAAAAGCAAATCCAACCCCAGTTGAAAAAGTATTCTCTGTCTGATCTGTACCAAGTGTTCGATTCGCATACTGTGCTTTTAATACCACCTGTGGGTGTGGAAAATAATTAATGCCACCAGTGATCACACTTCTTGCCCATCTGGGATTATTAAACATATTGCCTTTCGTTTCAAACATGCTATCGTAATAATCATATCGACCAAAGACATAAAATTTCTTATCCGTGGTTATTCGTTTTTTGTTTAAGGACAATAGATCATATCCTATTTCTGCAAAAGCTCCAAAGCTGGCGGCAGCCACCGGTGTTCTTTTGACGTCAAGATTATTGGATAGGTTTCTATTCAGTTCGGAAATGGCTTCAGAGTTGGAGAGCGTGCCATAAGTAATCATGCTGCTGATTCTCCATGGACTGGATTCCCATATAAAATGCAAATCATACACATTTACATAGCCATTGATATCGGTATCCGGTTTTGGTCGATTGCCGGTGGAATTGCCAAAGTAAAACGAAGCACCAACTTCTCCTTTATCCCCAAGTTTAAAATCCAATCGTCCGGCTACGGCCATGTCATTGGCATTGACCGTTTCGAATCTTTTTTGATACCCTAATCGGACCCAGTTGGCCGAACTAAATCCAGTGGCATCTAAACCATTGATCACGTAAAATTTATAGGACCATTTTTTGGCAAAATTTCCGGAGAGTTCGACGCCATGTTCATACCATCCCAGAGGGAGAATAGTGTTTTCTGTCTCGGATCTGTAGGTTGTAAAATACTCTATTGGTTCATCTAGTTTAGAGGCCAGACCGGTATACAATCTGAACTTACCCACTCTGACATTGAAGTGTTCATTTATTTTAAAGAGGATATTGATTTGTTCTACATTGACTTCTCCTCCGGATTTTACTTCTTGTTCAAATTCGCCAAATTCTTCTAATACATCAAAATCTAGGGCAACACCTGTTCCACCGTGTTCGAATTCGATTTCGGATTTGAATTCAATCTTATCGTTAAAATGAAATCCCAGGTAGAGGTTAAGGCGTTCTGCATCAAAGGCATTTCGCTTGTTTGGATCCGTTTCCCAGTCAAAATTGTAATAATTAACGACGCCATATCCTTTGAGGTAGCCATTCTTAATCCAGGAGAAATTGTCTGTGGTATCGATGGTTTGGGCTGCTAAGGGGAGGGCAGCGCAATATAGTATAATTGCTAAGCTGCTTATTTTCAAATAGTTGTATTTCATATGCCGAGTCAATCGATTTGTTATTCGTAATTAGATTAAATCTAAATAACAATTCGATTGCAAGTATAGTGATTTTCTGAAAAACAAAAAGCCGTTTGGAAGAAATGTTTTGATCCCCGTAGAAAAAATTCAATAATTGGACATTTGTAGGACTCAGGTCTTCAGCATTTGACCATGCCCATTGCTGGCTGGCAGGATAGTTGTTGCAATAAAAAAGGTAATCACCCAACAGGATGATTACCAGAAAAGTTGATGGGGATGTTCTATGGATTTTTGGGGATACCAACAAGATAGTCGATGTGCTATTCGCCGGATTTGAAATTATGGTCACCAATGGCGTTAAGCTGTTCGATTTTGGTCATGTTGTTTTTTGTGGGATATGGTTCCTTCAACGTGCACCTGCATTTCTTAAAGAGTCAAATCCATATTCAG
This sequence comes from Saprospiraceae bacterium, assembly GCA_037969625.1. GTDB lineage: Bacteria > Bacteroidota > Bacteroidia > Chitinophagales > Saprospiraceae > Opimibacter. Next base: position 637 of record JBBKXT010000190.1, on the reverse strand, counting down.
GATATCCAGGTTTGAATTTTTGAATAGCTATAGATAAGCGATACATGGTATTTTTCACACTTTTAGGAATAAGACACTCTTCGGTTTTATATAATCCTCATTCCAAAATCCAAGGCAAAAGATAAAAGAATAAGCTTGTCGTCTGGTTTCACCGTTCGATTTTTACCTTTAAGCCTTTAATCCTACTTTCAAACACCTTTACATGGAACGTCCTGTTTTATACCTACTTGATGCATATGCACTGATTTTCAGAGCTTACTATGCTTTCCTACGCAATCCAAGAATCAATAGCAAAGGCCTTAATACCAATGCCATGTTTGGTTTTGTGACTGCGCTCGAAGAGGTACTGAACAACAGGAAGCCTTCTCACATTGCGGTTTGCTTTGACCACAAATCACCGAATGTACGTGTTCAGGAATTCCCGTATTACAAAGCGAATCGTCAGGAGACGCCGGAGGACATTAAACTGTCTGAACCCTATATTCGAGAAATCATTGATGCTTATGGAATACCCATTCTTGAAGCGCCCGGATATGAAGCAGATGACGTGATAGGCACATTGGCCAAGCGCGCCGAGAAGGAAGGATATGATGTGTATATGGTGACACCCGATAAGGATTTTGGGCAGTTAGTGTCC
>JBBKXT010000189.1:0-2638 GCA_037969625.1 Saprospiraceae bacterium | reverse complement strand
GCTTTTCGTTCCTCTTTAAGTTTGATGTCCAATCTTTCCTGAAACAATTCATTCTCTTGCTTTCGCTTTTCTGCAAATTCTTCTTTCGCTTGTTTCAGTGCCTCTACTTCTTTTGAGAGCTTTTGTTGCTCGCCGGAAAGCTGAGCCTGATATTTTCCTTTGATCTCCTCCTCCAATTGCGCGGACCGGATATCCTGCACATCGATGGAGGTGCCACAATTAGGACATTTTACTTCTGTATGATTTTGCATGTCTTTTTTTTGATATTGAATTAGCGCTTTGCGACCGGACACATTAATGGTCAGTCCACCTCAAAACAAGGGATTTTTATCGCAAAAATGCACTAAATGTTTTGCTTTTACTACTAGGCTATTTTTCAGCAGTTTAGGAGGTGACTATTCTTTTACAACCCTAAAAACAGTGGTTTTATCAGGGCCCTCTATTTCAATGAGGTAAATGCCTCCCGAAATCAAATGTACATCCAACCGGACATGGCCGCTAAGCACATCGCCTGTATAACCTTCATTCCATACCCTTTGGCCAATACTATTATATATACGTACAAAGTAAACACCATCCTGAAGGTCCTTACCAGAAACGTATAGTACTTCCTGAAAAGGATTTGGGTAAATAAGAAAGTTGTTTTTCTGCAGAACAGGTTGGTGATCAATGGCAGTGACCATCGTATCCTGAGCAAGCAGTTCCTGAATACAACCAAATTTATAGTTGCGATGCAGATTGTTTATATCATCTGTCAATCCCCAACTACCATATCGATTGTATCCACTGGTCAGTGTAAACTGCATCGCCAGTGTACCACCCAGTTGTATAAAGGCATCATCGAGATTATATTTCATGGCCTCACACATTCCAAGGCTGCGTTCCGCCAAAATTCGATTGGCGATATTGTCTGTACTCCCACCACCATGATCAGGCCCTCCTTCATAGGAAACATAACCACCCGGAAGATTCCATTCATCTGCTTTTGCGATCCATTGCATCCGCCCGGCTTCATTGACCCCGCTATCAAAGATTTGGTTTTGAATACTCGTGTGACATTTTTCAAGAATCACTGTTGTATCATCCCCTATCTGATGCCCCCCGGAAAAATATGTTTGATCTCCTATCGCATATAAATAATCAGAAGGTGGACCAAAATTGGTGTTGATGTATTGCAACATCGGTTCTACCCACCACTTCAACATCGGTTGATGACTGCACAAAACTATTTTCACTCGACCGTTCAGAGATCCTTCTCCAAACACAATCCCAAATATATCTGCTAATATATACGTCCGCCGAGCATGATTTTGTTGTTCGGTAATGCCTAAAAAATTAGCCTGATCTAAATTGTAGAATGTTTGTTCAAATCCGGGCGCTGTATTCCAAACTTCATTGCTGCTTTCCACATATACACATAGCGAAGTATCGAGTTGATCGCGAAACATAGTAGCCAACTGGACTATATAGTCAACGGTTGCGGAAACCGGGATATTAATCCATGGATCTGTTTTAATTCTATTGGACAAGTCAATGACATGTTCCCAGCAAGCACCATTTTGTTTTCCAATAGTTCCAACGGCTACCTGCGACGCATCATCGGGTAATTTTCGATCACTCCATTCCGTCACTCCCGGAAAGTCCGGTTCACTACCATTCGTACCCGTAAAGACCATGTATCGAATGGCACTAAAATTTACCGAATCAAACGCACTTAAAAACGGAGTGGTGAATAATGCGTCGTCCTCTGTGTATCCCGGGCGCAGCATTTTGAAGTTTACAAAACCGGTATTGACCGGATCATTCTGTGTGCGTTTTGTATTGGAAAAATTCAGAATAAAAAATCCATTACTTCCCGATGCAACATCATATCCAAATGTAGTTGTATTGGAAATGGGATCGTAACTCAAATTCTGGACAGTGCCCATAGAACTTGTCACTGTAGCTTCTCCTAGAAGAGAACAATTCCAAACGCCGCTTACATCGAGGCGATAGACTTCAGGGTCATCAATATTATTGGTCCATTCGGCCACGGGTCGAAAATCAACGATGTATTGTGCATCTACTTTCGGCCATCCCTGTTCATCAGCATCTATCGACTGCAATGCAGACATGGTGTTTAGATTGTTCCATCGGTAGTTTTCCTTCGCGAGATCTATGTAGGTGCCTCCCCGTTCCGGCAGACCGATATTGACTCCTATTTGAGCGGCTACATTGGTCGTTGCCAGCAGCAAAAGAGCCATCAGTGAATTGAAATAAAATGGAGATGGAGAAAAGACTTGGAGTAAATTTTTAAGTTTTATGTTCATGTGTGTTTCGATTATGTGTATTGGAGAGTTCATTGAACTAGTGCAATTTAAGGTAATCAATCTTTGGGATATAATAAAAGACTTGAAACTTTTAGGCACGAGATGTAATTTCACACAATCGGAAGCTTTTATCGCACGCAGAGACGCAGATTCGCTCTCCTGCTCCCGATTTTTCAGGATGGGTTTACCCCCAAGCAAGAGAAGGCTTTTGGTCTTGATGCTTCTCACATGCAAAGATTTTTTTTCTCTGCACTTGGTTTGCACAAAGTTTCCTTCACTCGATCGGGTCGGGTCCGCAGATATATCACCCGCTTCCGATATTCTCAAGA
>JBBKXT010000188.1:0-5446 GCA_037969625.1 Saprospiraceae bacterium | reverse complement strand
TTTGCCATGGCATTTGTTGGTCGTTAATATTGGAGCACTAATCATCATTGCGCTTTGCTTGATTGCGCCTTCATTTTTGGTGAGTAAGATTAATCCGATTAAGACGATTCATTTTCAGTGATAATTAGACATGGGACCTGGGATTTTTAGACCTTAGATTGTTAGACCCGGGACTTTGGATTTTTTGAGAAGGAAATATTTAGGCCAATGTCCAACAAAACCTAGTCCACTCATCTCAGGTCTCAAGTCCACTCGTCCCAGGTCCACTGGTCCCAGGTCTCAGGTCCACTCATCTCAGGTCTCAGGTCCAAACGTCCCAGGTCCACACATCTCAGGTCTCAGGTCCAAACGTCCCAGGTCTCAGGTCCAAACGTCCCAACTGATATCTATGGCTCGATTATTGGACTAATTCCCCTGTACATTGTTCTAAATCATTTGTTTGGAAGGAAATTCCTTTTGTTTACCTTTGTGGCCGAACTAAATTATTCATCGTTTAATGGAAAGTAGTTGTTGTTATGACCAGGTATTATCATATCGAGGACGGCATTATCACCGAACTGGAAGAGCCTGTACTTTCCTGCTGGGTCAATGTATGCCCACCCTTTGAGGAAAACGAGCTGAATCACCTGTCGGAGAAATTTGATATTCCTCATGACTTCCTTATTGACTCGCTGGATATTGACGAGCGCTCCCGATACGAGCGTGAAGATGATGTGCGGTTGATTCTGGTCAATACGCCCGTATTGAATGAGATCGATCAGGAAAATGAAGCCATTTATATCACCGTCCCTATTGGTATCATCCTGACTCAAGATCATGTGCTGACCATTGGCCCCAATGAGAACCCAATTATTCAGCGATTTATTGATGGACGAGTCAAAGGCTTTAATCCGGAGAAGGAACAGCTTTTTGTGCTTCAACTCTTAGAACAGAATGTGCTGCGGTTTCTGGATAGTCTGAAAAAGCTCAATCTCAAGCGAAATGTCATTGAAAGTGAGCTTTATAACTCCAGTCGCAACTCCGAGCTCAAGCAATTGCTAAGGATCGAGAAGAGTTTGGTCTATTTTGTTAACGCTCTGGGATCCAATGAACTCCTTAAGATCAAGATGAAACGGACGGATTTCCTCAGGCTAGGGGAAAATAAGGATGACTACGATTTCTTTGAGGATATCATCATTGACAATGGCCAGGCGCTCAGTATGGCCAATATCTACACCAACATCTTGAGTGGTACCATGGAAGCTTATACGTCCATTGTTTCCAACAACCTCAATAACTTCATTCAGCGACTCACGATTGTCACGATCATCCTGATGGTGCCGACACTGGTTGCCAGCTTTTATGGGATGAATGTCGAACTTCCATTTGCCAATGCGGATACCGCTTTTTACTGGATTCTGTTGATTGCGGCTTCCTTCAGCTTGCTTCTTGTTTGGTTCTTCAGGCGGAAAAACCTGTTCTAGATTTCCGCATTTCCCTCTGGACGCTCTGCGTTCCATACTGTCAAATTCCTTTAAAAACCAAAGTTTTTCCACATTTTATTGCCTGTTTTGCACAGGTGTGGATGAGGCATCCTGTGAAATCCAAAAGTTTTGCACACCCATCAAAATATATTCGTCGTGTAGTTTCCACTATTTCAACATATTACACATTTTCTCCACATGATGTGGATAAAATGTTTTCATATTAAAGAAAAACTTCATTTATTTAGTGGCATCAAATCGGGGATATTTCCACATTTCTGTTAGAAATAGATTTTTCCCGCATTTGGTTACCAATACAACCATAGGATCACACAACCTTCCTGATTTGACCGAAAAAAGCGGTTCTATTCAGGAATTTGCTGTCTCTGAGCGTGAAAGCGCCATAGAAAGCCTTGGGATTGTCTCCTCTGATGGATATTGGTGATAGAGGAAAATAGAATCAACCTAATAAAGCGTAACCAATGAAAGAAGAAACTACATCAGATACATTCGTCGAACCCTTATTAAAGGACAATCCGGGACGTTTCGTTGTGTTTCCAATACAACATCAGGATATTTGGCAGTTTTACAAAATGTCCGAAGCCAATTTCTGGACCGCAGAAGAAATCGATCTCCAACAAGATTTACATGATTGGGCCAACAAACTGAATGATGATGAACGTCATTTTATCAAACACGTATTAGCCTTCTTTGCCGCCAGTGATGGTATCGTCAATGAAAATCTCGCAGAACATTTTGTTTCAGATGTCCAGTACACAGAAGCAAAGTTTTTCTATGGTTTCCAGATTATGATGGAAAATATCCATTCGGAGACCTATAGCTTATTAATAGATACCTATATCACCGATAATAAAGAGAAGGATTATCTCTTCAATGCGATCGATACCCTTGATTGTGTCAAGAAGAAAGCTGAATGGGCACTTCGATGGATCGATGAAGGAAATTTCCAGGAAAGATTAATTGCCTTTGCTGCAGTAGAAGGTATTTTCTTCTCCGGTTCATTCTGCTCCATCTTCTGGTTGAAAAAGCGCGGCCTCATGCCGGGATTGACTTTTTCCAATGAATTGATATCAAGAGATGAAGGAATGCATTGCGATTTTGCATGCCTCCTTTATAATAAACATATCGTCAATCGTTTGGATCCGGCTATTGTTAAAGGGATCATCACAGATGCAGTCGCTATTGAAAAAGATTTTGTTTCCGATGCCCTGCCTGTCAAATTAATCGGTATGAATTCCGATCTGATGTGCCAGTACATAGAATATGTAGCAGATCGCTTACTGATTTCATTAGGTCAACCTAAAGTATACAATGCAGAAAACCCATTCCAATGGATGGAACTGATCTCGATCGCCGGTAAAACAAACTTCTTTGAGAAGCGCGTCGGTGATTACCAGAAAGCCGGAGTCATGGGCGATCGAAAGGATCAGGTGTTCTCCATGGACGAAGACTTTTAATGAATTGAAAAACGAAGATCGAAGCACAGTGAAGACCCTGTATACGGACGAAGGAAGTTATATAGGGGTAAGTTTGGAAAATACCAGATAGTCACAATTTTAACCTTTTAACCTTCAACATAATCACCCAATCACAAAATAATTATAATCTCCCCCTCATATGCAAGTAGAAAAAAGATCCGGAAAACGCGAAGAAGTAAGCTTTGATAAAATCACGGCACGCGTCAAAAAATTAGTTTACGGACTATCTGATCACGTCAATCCCATTAAGATTTCAATGAAAGTCATTGAAGGTCTTTATGATGGTGTGACTACTTCAGATCTCGATAACCTGGCTGCTGAAACAGCAGCGACCATGGCAGCAGTCCATCCTGATTATGCTCTCCTGGCCTCCAGAATAGCGATCTCTAATCTTCATAAGAATACAAACAAGTCATTTAGCGAAACAATGCGGGCGCTGTATGATTATGTAGATCCGATCACACAACAACGCGCGAGCTTGATCGGTGATACGACCATAGCCACCATCGAAAAAAATTCGGATGCCATCGATAGCGCGATCATCTATGACAGGGATTTTACCTTCGATTATTTTGGTTTTAAAACACTGGAGCGTTCTTACCTACTCCGTATGGATGGCCAGGTAGTCGAACGTCCGCAACATATGTTGATGCGTGCCTCTGTCGGTATCCATGGAGAGGATGTTGAATCTGCCATTGAGACATACAATCTGATGTCTGAAAAATGGTTTATCCACGCAACACCTACCTTATTTAATGCGGGTACACCAAAACCTCAATTGAGTAGTTGCTTTCTATTAAGCATGGTAGATGATAGCATCGAAGGAATCTTCGAAACACTATCTCGCTGTGCAAAAATAAGTCAGTCAGCCGGTGGTATTGGACTAAGCATTCACAATGTACGTGCAACAGGTTCGTATATTAAAGGAACAGGCGGTACCAGCAATGGTATCATCCCGATGTTGAAAGTATTCAATGATACAGCTCGCTATGTAGATCAAGGTGGAGGCAAGCGCAAAGGAGCTTTTGCCGTTTATATCGAACCATGGCACGCGGATATATTCTCATTCTTAGACCTAAAGAAAAATCATGGGAAAGAAGAGCAACGTGCACGTGATTTATTCTATGCACTTTGGATTTGTGATTTGTTTATGGAGCGTGTAAAGAATGACGAAAACTGGTCATTGTTCTGTCCGAATGAAGCACCCGGATTAAGTGATTGCTACGGAGGTGAATTTGAAGCCCTCTATCATAAATATGAGAAAGAAGGAAAAGCCCGGAAAGTGGTAAGAGCACAAGAGATCTGGACCGCCATTGTCGAGAGCCAGATCGAAACCGGAACACCATACATGCTGTATAAAGATGCAGCGAATAAAAAGAGCAACCAGAAAAACCTGGGAACGATCAAGTCATCAAACCTTTGCACCGAAATCATGGAGTATACCTCTCCTGATGAAGTAGCGGTTTGTAATCTTGCCTCATTAGCCCTTCCTAAGTTTGTCGAAAATGGAGAATTCGATCACCAGAAACTTTATGAAATTTCACGTGTAATGACACGCAACCTCAACAAGGTGATTGATGTCAACTACTACCCAATACCAGAAGCGCGTAACTCAAATATGCGTCACCGTCCGATAGGCATCGGTGTTCAGGGTCTTGCCGATGCCTTTATTTTAATGGGCTATGCATTTGATAGTCCGGAAGCACGTAAGTTGAACGTTGAAATATTCGAGACCATCTACTTTGCTGCAGTCACTGAATCAAATGCCATCGCAGAAAAAGAAGGTGCCTATGAATCTTTTAAAGGTTCACCGGCCAGCAAAGGCGAACTCCAATACGATATGTGGGGCGTGGAGCCATCCGCTCGTTGGAATTGGACAGACTTGAAAGCAAAAATCAAAAAGCATGGAATGCGCAACAGTTTGTTGTTAGCACCTATGCCGACTGCCTCTACTTCCCAAATCCTGGGCAACAATGAGTGCATAGAACCCTATACAAGTAATATCTACACACGCCGCACACTCTCCGGCGAGTACATCATCGTCAACAAGCACCTGTTAAATGATCTCATTCGTCTTGATCTGTGGGATGAAGAAATGAAAGAGGCATTGATCGTGAGTAATGGTAGTGTTCAGCATATCGAAGGACTTCCGCAAGAACTCAAAGATCGTTACAAGACGGTGTGGGAACTCAGCCAAAAAGCGATCATTGATATGTCTGCGGACAGAGGCGCATTCATCTGTCAGAGTCAAAGTTTAAATCTCTTTGTTGAAAATGCCACGGTTGCAAAACTATCGAGTATGCATTTCTATGCATGGCAAAAAGGACTCAAGACCGGTATGTACTATCTCCGTTCGAAAGCGGCTGTGGAGCCTATCAAATTTTCACTCAGTGCCAAGCATCAACAGCGATTCCTCAATGATGATCAGCGCGCTGCTTCGGAAGAACTAGCGACTGCCAAAGTCAGTGCTGAATCTAAAGAATC
>JBBKXT010000187.1:0-16017 GCA_037969625.1 Saprospiraceae bacterium | reverse complement strand
GATATATAATTGTTTTTTATAATATTAACAAATCGTCATTTTGTAATCAATCTGGGAATCAATCTGGGAATCAATAAGGCACCAGTTTGTTGATTTATTTTGATGATAACCAATTTTTTAGACATAACCACTAATTATAATATGTTTTTCGAAATAACAGCAAGATTCATGCCAATTAAGTGAAGAGGGGTTCTGTTTATAAACTGGGTGAACGGTTAACGGTCAACGTTGAATGGTTATTACTTTCTACGTTTCAAAAGCGGCATATTAAGATTCTAATTTTTCCGTTAATCTTTGACCGTTTACCTTTCACCCCAATTTGTATTCGTAATTCGTAATTGACTTCCCTCATATCAGGGTTTACACCTATTTATCAGTACGAATGGTGAAATCTAAATGGTATTCTATACATTAGACACTTCATTTCGATTACCCCACTTCCTTTATACCATACAAAAGTTAAAATCCATTCAAGAATGCTTGATGGTGTGCAGGAAGTAGGTGTGCAAATTCCCTGGAGGGTGCAGATCTTTCTTCCTGCATTTTTGTTTCCACTGAGACCTGAAACCTGAAACTTAGGGCAAGGTGAAAGAGCGGGAAGTAAAGTGCATAGGGCATTGAGCGCTAAAATTTCAGGGAAAGAGAGGTGATTGTTACGAATTAAAATTAACCTATGAACGCAATGTTTTTTCCGTTCACCTTAAACCGTTCACCGTTTACCCATTCACCCACAAGGCAAGGCGCAAGGCCTAATGTTACAATCACAAAATTCAATTATCATTGTTCTTTTAAATACGACAAGCTATGGAAGAACACATCAGTTATATCCTCAATGATCTCGGAGAAAATCGTGAAGATTATTTCAACGCGATGTCACCACCCATCATTCAAACAAGCAATTTTGTATTTCCGAATGTGGATAATTTCAGAGATGCGATTTTGGATGAACTCAATTCCCATATATATACAAAGGGCAATAACCCGACAGTCGAAATTCTCCGCAAAAAAATAGCAGCGCTTGAATGCACAGCGGATGCTTTACTTTTTGCCAGTGGCACCGCAGCCATCTCCATGACAATCATGCATTGCGTGGGACAAGGCGATCACGTCATATGCGTTCGTCATCCTTACAGTTGGACCGCCACCGTATTGAGCAAGTATCTTGTAAAATTTGGCGTCACCCATGACTTCGTGGATGGAAGTGATCTGAAGGCGATCGAATCACTGATCAAACCAAACACTAAACTTTTGTTTTTAGAAAGTCCTAATACATTCACCTACGAATTACAAGATATTCCGGCATGTGTCGCACTGGCCAAAAAGCACCATTTGCTCACAGCGATTGACAACAGTCATGCCAGCCCTATCTTCCAACAACCTGCAAAAATGGGTGTTGATATCATCATTCATTCGGTTACTAAATATATCAATGGACATAGTGATGTGGTTGCCGGCGTGGTGTGCAGCAATCAGAAAATAATCGACAAAATGTTTATCGATGAGTACATGATCCTTGGCGGGATACTGCCTCCTCAAGAAGCAGCGCTTATCCTACGCGGATTGAGAACATTGCCGATCCGGATGGAGCGTGTACAGAAAAGCACGCAACAAATACTAGAGGCGCTGAAAGGACATAAGTGTATTAAAAAAATATACTATCCTTTTGATCCTGATTTCCCACAATACGCACTAGCCAAAAAACAAATGAGTGGCTGTGGCGGACTCTTTACGATTGAGTTTGATCTACCCGATAAAGCATCCCTTCTAAAAGTTGTCAGTAAAATCAAACGATGGAAAATTGCTGTTTCCTGGGGAGGGCATGAAGCCTTGATGCTTCCGATCGCTGCCCTTCATGATTTACCGGGTCGCGATAATCCGCATATTCCGTGGTCTTTTGTGAGGTTTTATGTGGGACTTGAAGAGCCTGATTATTTGCTTGAGGATTTACTTGCAGCGATGGAAGGTGCATAGGGCGAAGAGCGTTGGGCGAAGGGCGAAGGGCATATCGTAGCGCAGCGTAGATCACGTCCGCTAGGCGTGAGGGCGAAGGGCGAAGGGCATATCGTAGCGCAGCGTAGATCACGTCCGCTAGGCGTGAGAGCGAAAGGCATATCGTAGCGCAGCGTAGATCACGTCCGCTAGGCGTGAGGGCGTAAGGCGAAAAGCATGCAATGATAGGAGACCTTGAGGAGTAAAAATTGCTCTCCCCTTTCCGCGAGCGCATTAGCTACTCAGCGGAAGCGCTGGGGTTCGGGGGCAAATAGCAGAGATCAATTGCATCTCACTCAACCCTAATTTGCGTCTGGTGTCTCGCGTCCTTTTGTTAGAGCTGAGTCGCCGACTCCATCTCAAGCCGGATATATTGGGATCGGAAACAACGACTGAGTACAAACAAAAAAGAATCGCTTACATTTTTACGACCTGAAACACTTTTCGTTGTCCCTCTGCAAGGATGTGCAATAGGTATATGCCTTGCGGATAATCAAGCGTAAATGGGATCGAACTCACTTGTTGAAAAGTGATAAACTCCAATCGTCTTCCGTAGACATCTGTAATTTCAATCTTTACATTTTCCCTCAGTGAATGTAAATCAATGAGGATGTCCCCACCCGTTGGATTTGGATAGATACTGATGACCGATTGGAAATCTAGTTCATTCGATGAAACCAATAAAAGATCCACACAGTCTGTAGTATCTATACAACCATTAAATGTTACAATCGCCGCATAGGAACCACTAACTCCTGGATAATATGATTGCTCAGTCTCGCCAGGGATCAGTGTATTTAAATTACAATCCATCCATTGATATGCGGCGCTATCCTGTTGGGCTGAAAGGAAAAAATCATTGATTGTAATGCCATGGTCAGGTCCAAGAATCAAAAGGTCCAGTGTGACCGTACTGTCGCATCCGGCGGCATTAGGGACAACAAATGAGTATGTTCCTGATTCATTAAAGGTTTCCTCTCCATCTGGAGTTGTATAAGAAATACATGTCTCCACCATTTCTGATCCTGCGGAGGAATGAACGATTGTCAAATGGAGATTGACTATACTGTCACACCCATTTATACCCGTATACATATAGATGTAATCCCCGGATGAGGTCAACACGCCACCTGAAGTTACTAGGCTATCACAAGCCATCTCTGTCAATTCGGTTTCCACATGATTGACAATGGTCAGTTCAAGTAAGATGACACTATCACACCCATTCAAATCCGCAGTGGTGTAAGAATAAAAGCCGGACGATGTATAGACATTTCCCAAAGGATCTTCATATTGATCACACTCTGTCCGTGTATCGGTGGTTTCACTGCTTTGGAAGATAGTTAGATGATAAAAAATCAGACTGTCACATCCATCGGTATTGACGAAGGATTCCATGTATTCACCGGATTGAGTCCAAGTGTGCTGTCCATTTGGTGTGGTGTAGCTATCACAACTAGTGGCCGTAACATCCGTTTCATCATGAATATTAACGGTAAGGACCACTGTGATAATGCTGTCACATCCATTCGTAGATGGGAGTGTATCCAAATAGGTACCGGTAGACGTCCAAATCAATTCCCCGTCTGGAGATATCATGCTGTCACAGACTGTAGCCTCGAAGTTTGAGAAGACCGGAGGACAAATATTGATACTAGCAAGGAAAAAATCAGCTGCGCCATTGGAACTTAATGAAAACTCATCCGCGGAGGGATCGGCATCCATCTTTTGCGTAAATGATCCACCAATGTAAAAGTGGTTTACTCCAAAATGGGCTATAGCTTGAGCCACATCCGATCCCACTCCACCGATCTGATCGATCCGGCCAAAGTCACCGTTGGATTTCAACGTAAGTACAAATATATCCTCTTCACCGGTAGCTTGCGCCCAGGAATCAGGACTCCCGGAATAAAAATCTACATACCCAGTAAAATAGCCGGTCACCAGTATATTTCCTGTATAATCTGCACTAATATCAATTCCTTTATCGTCATTAACTCCTCCAAAACTACGCGCCCAATTATATGTGCCGGAAGGTGAGAGTTTTACAACGAACCCATCATCTCCTCCATTTGACGCCAGAATATCGGTAAACGTGCTTGGATTAAAATCCACGGTTCCTCTAAACATCCCGGTCAAGAGAATATTGCCGGTAGCATCCATGTGCATGCCATTGATTTCGTCATTTTCCTCTCCCCCGATCCGCAAGGCACGAATATAGGTTCCCTGTCCTGTGTAGGTAGCCACGAAAATATCTTCCATTCCATGTGCTATCAGGGGGTCAAGCTCTGGGTTGGGATTGAAATCTACAGATTCAGAAAAATGGCCTGCCACCCATACTTGCCCGGTTTGGGTCACGGTTACCCCACGCCCGGCATCTGTACCAGGCCCACCAATACCGTGGACCCAAATTAATTGCCCTTCCGGCGTATACTTGGCCAGAAAAATATCTTCCATTCCATTACTGGTCTGGAGAAACACGCCAGTTGTTGGATCGAAATCTGCTGTTTCTTCAAAAAGACCCGTTACAAAAATATTATTCGTGGCATCTGTTTTTACTGAACGGATTTCATTGAATCCATCCCCGGTAATTCTAATCGCCCAAAGAAAATCACCGTTTTCATCAAGTTTGGTGATAAAGGCATCTCCATCCGCTCCTGCAGAAATTGGAAATGTATTTGGACCCGGATCAAAATCAACTGTGCCGTGAAAAGAACCAGTCACTATCACATTACGCTCTCGGTCTATAGCAATGCTATTGGCGTGATCCGTTCCGGAACCACCGATTCGCTTAGCCCAAAACACCTCACCGGAAGGTGACGTTTTGGTAATAAAAATATCATCGGCACCTGCCGAAGACAGCATTTTAACATCCATGTCCGGATCAAAATCAACAGAACCTTGAAAGTTACCGGTCATGAAAATATTTCCATGAACATCTGTGACCAAATCTGTAGACGTACTTAATCCAGTAGCGCCTGTATTGTAGGCCCAATCCAAAGCATGAGTAGAATGCAGTGGATTTCCTGTTGGATTTCGACGTGTTAAAATTTCAGACGCTCCGAAACGAGTGTCGGTCCATGCGATCACCACCAGCAAATCCTCAACACATACGGATGCATTCCCCGAAAAACCTTCTTCCGCCGAGAGTTGTTTGCGTGGCGTCCAAGTAAAACCTCCATCTGTTGAAAAACGACTCTCCACTTCCCAATTCGCAAACCCATCATGAAGTTCATGCCAAGTCAAAAAGGCAAATGCGCCTTCCATTGTAATCTTCGGCTTTAATGACTCTCTAGGCGTATTGGTCAGCCGAATTACATCTGACCAGGTATCCCCATTGTCTACCGAACGCAGGCCAAATATTTCCGCATTGCCCTCCCGCAGATCTGACCAAACAACGAGAATGGTTTTCCCCATAGCGATTGCGGACGGGAAATCTGATTTAAACGGATTATTGGTCAAGCGCAAATCGACACCCCAAGTCAATCCACCGTTTGTCGAACGTTTATAATAAATCTCTTCATTTCCATTCCGGTTTTCCTGCCAGACAACATGGACATTATTGCCCACTGAGGATACGGAGGCGTTAATTGAATTTCCGATATTGTTTGTCAATCGCCTAGGAGCCCCCCAACTCTGACCGGCATTGTGTGACTGGCAATAGAAAATTTCCTCATCATCAAAACGGTTGTCCGACCAGACAAGATGTACCACCGGACCTGAAATGGCAATAGCAGGATAACTGGAATCACCAGGATCATTGGTGATACGTGTTTCCGCAGACCATTGCGTACCCCCATTGGATGATTTCCGGTAATAGATATCATCATGCCCACTGCGCCGATCTGTCCAGGCAACATGTACTTCATTTTTCAAAACTGCAATCGTCGGGTAGCCTGAAAAACTTCCATTATTTGGTGTCAATGCTACCGCTGTTTGCCACGTTTTGCCACCATCAATGGATCGTTGGTAGTACACTTCAGCCTCCAAACCACGTTCATCAGTATATACAAGATGGACAACATCTCCAAAAGCGGCTATGACATTGGCATGATTGAATGAGGTAAAAGATTCTCCTATTGCATTAGTAACCCGGGTCTCCGGACCGAATTGCGCCGATAACCCTAGAGGCAGCAAGATTATAAGTGTCAACGTGATGAGTTTCATGTGTGTGCTTTAAATTTCAGTATCTAAAAGGATGATAATATGTAAATCCTTAGTTTACATATAGAACGGGAGGGTGTCATAGTTTCCGCTGGATAAAAAATCCAATGCGGTGGCCTGTAGAAAAAGTGAAATCCTTATAACACAAGGATTTCACTTTGATCTCAGGAAATAAATATACAAATTATTTACCTTTCAGGAGGTCTTCAGCGTATGTTAAATTGTTAAATAACAAAGACTTGACTTTTAAGATTCCCAATAGTGGCCTAAAATTCCGACTTTAAATTTGGATAATATCTGGCAATAGCGGGACGAGTATGATCGATGGAAGTGAGGGGTGAGGGGTGCGGGGAGATTCAAATATGTAATTGATTATATGTTTATGAAGGTTTTAGAGGTTATGGAGATTATGAAAGGAGAAAAATTAAGTCTCGAGTCTGTTATCTCGCGTCTCAGGTCTTATTTTGTTTAAAGGTTAACGCCTAAGGCTAAAGGATTAGGGATCAGAAGGTTATGCAGGTGGGAAAAAATTAGTCGCGCGTCGTGTGTCGAAAAGTCGCAGGTCTACAGATGAAGGACTGCGCCTTCACTGTGGGTCTTAGGTCATGCAACCGCCTTTTTTTGTTTATTTATAACCGCTTAAATACTTTTCAAGCTTTGCAATTTTGTCTTTTAATTTTTCAAGATCGTTGCTCTGCTTTTTCAATTTAGATTCTTCCTTTTCAATTTTAATCGGGGACAATTTACCTTTGGATTTATTCTTTTCAAACTTGGCGGCAGTTTTTACATTCGATTCAGTGTCTTTTGTTAGTTTTTGTTTCGATTTAGCCAAATCAACCCTTGCCTTATCTACTTTCTTCTGTGTTTTAGCATCCAGTGGCGCTGATGAAGCTTCTGGGGCAGCGATGGTCGCTACTGTCGATTGTGCAAACAGGCCTGCGGAATGTATGGTGAATGACCCGAAAAATAGGCCTATCATTAAAAATAACTTTTTCATACATGTAAATTATATAATATTAAAAAGAACAATGGAGGGCGGTTTATATTCCCAACGGCAATTTATATTTTATTTTCCTTTAAACTGACTCATCATGCGCTGCATATTGTCTCCTTTACTAAGATTATGCATCATCTTACGCATTTGATCAAATTGCTTGATAAACATATTTACTTCATGGATATTTCGACCGCATCCGTTCGCAATTCTTGTTTTTCGTGCCATGTTTAAGAGTTCCGGTTGCTCGCGCTCCTGTGGGGTCATGGATTGAATAATGGATTCAATTTTAAGGAATGCTTTATCATCGATCTCCACATCCTTCAAGGCTTTCCCTACGCCCGGAATCATACTCATGAGTGATTTGAGATCACCCATTTTTTTGATCTGTGCCATTTGTCCAAGAAAATCATTGAAATCAAATTTATTCTTCTTGATCTTCTTTTCAATACGCTTGGCTTCCTTTTCATCAAACTGCTCCTGTGCTTTCTCCACAAAAGAAACGATATCCCCCATTCCGAGAATACGCTGAGCCATCCTGTCCGGGTAGAACATATCGATGGTCTCCATATTCTCGCCGGTACTGACAAATTTGATGGGTTTACCAACTGTATACTTTACAGAAAGTGCCGCTCCACCACGTGTATCTCCATCCAGTTTAGTCAGCACTACGCCATCGTAATTGATGACATCGTTAAACGCCTTTGCCGTATTGACGGCATCCTGTCCTGTCATTGAGTCAACGACGAAGAGCGTTTCGTTGGGCTGGATGGATTCTTTGATCTCGCGGATCTCGGCCATCATCGCTTCATCAATGGCGAGACGACCTGCTGTATCGACGATGACGACATCATACCCATGAATCTTTGCATGCTCAATGGCTTTCAAAGCGATTGCAGCAGGATCTTTAGAGTCTGGTTCTTTATATACGGGTACATTGATAGAGTCCCCGAGTACTGTCAGCTGATCCATGGCGGCCGGACGATAAACATCGCAGGCAACTAACAATGGTTTGTTTTTTCTTTTGGTTTTGAGGTAATTCGCCAGTTTGGCTGAAAAAGTAGTTTTACCACTTCCTTGGAGCCCAGCGATCAATACCACCCCGGGATTACCTTTAATATTAATACCTGCTGCCTGACCGCCCATGAGGTCAATCATCTCATCCTGGACGATTTTGATCATCAATTCACCCGGCTTGACAGCAGAAAGGACATTTTTTGTTCCTAAGGCCTGCTCTTTGATTTTATCGGTGAATTCCTTGGCGATTTTATAGTTGACATCGGCCCCTACAAGGCTCCGACGAATCTCCTTGATCGCTTCGGCAATATTCAGTTCGGTAAGCTTTCCATCCCCTCTCAGGGTTTTGAATGCATTATCCAGATTGTCTGTAAGACTTTGAAACATAACAGGTAAGGTGATTTTATTCAGCTAAAACGGAGGGCAAATATACAGTTTTCGGATTGGCTATTGAGATTCCTCATCTTCCTTCTTGTCCTTCTTCTTCTTTTTACCTAAAAATTCGTCGAATGTATCATATTCTCTTCGATAAGTCAATCCCACACCCGTTCTATTGCGTCTTCCTTGAATGGTCTGTGCGTTTTGATTGTATGCTCTTATTTTAAGCTTACCATCTGGGGTGATCTTATAGGAAAATGTAACGTCACCAGCCAGATAATTAGTTTCAGAAACAGTCGTCGCTCCTGTAACATAATCACCGCCAAGCCTGACTTCCAGACGATCATTGAAAAATTCAAGCGGAAGATCCACCTCGACTACCGTAGCGGTTGGATCATCCAATGGATTCGTGCTCACATCTCCAGCCTGCGTAATTGGGAGGCCAAGGTTCATCTCTAATGAAATACCGGAAAGCACTTCTCCTGTAGGAATCAAATCTCCCAACAACCCGCCCAGATAACCAGATAAGGTAGATGAAATAAGTTCACTTAACGTATTATCAATTCCTTGGGTAATCAAGGAAGAAGATCCTGCCCCGGTAAAATCAGGAATAAATATTCTCGCCCACAATAGACCTACCACTTGCGTGAGCATTGCATTTTCATTCGTTTTGAGGAAATTCACTTTCGTGTTGACGTATCCTTTGAGTTCACCAGAGAGCTCTGGAAACTCAATATCAAAACTGATATCCGGTTGCAAGAGTGAGCCAGACAACGTCATCAGTAAATCAATTTTAGTTCTCTCTTTTGATTCATCATACACTTCACTTTGAGCTCCACCCGGATCCGTAATATATTCTTGGATCAAGGGATAGACAGACGCCGATAGATCCTTATATTTTGCCTGCACATTCAGATTTGCATCATAGGGATCACCATTCCATTGAATCACCCCGCCACTATTCAATAAAAATGGCTTTCGAACGATGAAATTTGTAAATAAATAATCTCCACTCGAAATGGTATAATCCCCATACATGGAAAGATTTCCAAGTCGATCCATAGACAACTCAATATCACCACTTCCCGTACCACGCAGGACTTCTCCTGTATTATCATCAAAAATCAGTTCGACGATTGCATCTTCTGTTATCGTCATATTCATAGTCATGTCAATTCCGCCAATATCAATTTGTGTAAGGGGAGTTACCGGGAGTATACCATTCTCAAGAAAAATAGCAAAATCCTGATCTGAGTTCGTTAGGCCGGCAGACAGGGGAATATAAATATGTGTTCCTTTTGCGGTGGTCATATCAATGACCATTTTAGGATTGGCTACTGTTCCCGAAAATGTAGCACTTACAGACCCAATACCTTTCCCATAGAAAATATTGTTCTCCTCGGAGGTTACATCCAATCCTAATATCTTATTTGATTTTAATGTTGCAGCAAGGCCAAGATTTCTAAGATAGCGATGCGTCAGACCACCATTGACTTTAGCTGTGTTACCAAGTACATCATACAAGGTCATGCCGGAAAGATCAATTTTTGTTTCGGTGATTCGAAATATTTGTTCGTGGAAAGAATAACTCGCGCCGAGGTAATCGATTGTGGTACTACCGTTGTATATCGTCCCTTCTCCTTGTGGGGTTAAAGCATTTACCTTTCCCCGAAGGTTAAGTGTCATATCCACGGATCCTTCTGTATCTCTTATATTTTCACCAATCAAAAACTCAAGAAAATCTAAAGGAAACTCAGTGGCCTTCAAATCTAATCTTAGATAATTTTGCTCTTGTACGGGAATAACTTTCATGGGAGGCATAAAGGCTCCTTTCCCAAAGAGTGTCGCATCCTTGTTGATCATCGCCAAATCAATCATCACAGAATCTTTCGGATCATTCATTTCTGCCGTCATGACCATTCTTCCATAGGGCACCTCATTGATTCGCAATGCCGGCAAACTAATCACCGCATTCATTCGCTTGGTGTCATACAGGTTGTCCAATTCAAAATCGAGGGTATATAATCCCGAGAAATCAAATTTATCCTGCAGCCATATCTCATTCAAATAGCTTATATCAAATCCGGACACATAGGCTTCAATGCCTTTATTATAAATATCATCCAGAAGAATTTTTTTATCCCCTGAAACCATTTGAAAGTTAGTGATTTCAAACTCATCCTTTTTGATTTCAATTTTATTTCCGGAAGGGACTGTCCAGTCGTCTCCAAATATTACAAGCTTTACCGGTAAGAAGGCAATATCCCAGCTACCATTTTTTGGATTTGCCTTTACATCAATATCCAGTTTATCGATGATATCTGCCAGTTGATCTGTTTTGAAATTAAAACGAATACTATCACTGGATACGCCTCCTTGAATCGCTACTTCTTCAAAAAAGAAGCTTTCATTGATATCCGCAGCAATAAGATTTACATCCATTTCAGATACGCCTGCCAATTCTTGAAAAGTAATGAACGTCTCATACGTGCTTATTTTTTTATAGTGCAATTCAGGCAACATGATAGATCCGAAAATGCTTGCTTTTTGCAAATTAATTCCACCTTTTAGGACGCTCCGTTTTAAGGTCAAATCCTTTGCACCCAATAAGTCGAACCAATGCTCTGTATCTGTGATATTGAGATCCCAGTTGATACGCTGGGTCACCTCCATGTCCAGATATTTATCCGGCTCATTGATGAGGTTAGGATATTGTTGATGAAGATAATGATGAACTTGTAGTGGCAATAAGAAAGGATCAAAGTCGCCTGTCACTATACCATTGACCGGATCTGACTCAATCAAAAACAACCGATCACCGGTAATTGAATCCGGCTTGGCAATTAACAAAAGATGTTCAAGTGAATACGCTACTTCGTCGACCAAAAGGGTTACCTTCTCACCGAGGAAACTACCTTCCATTTGATTTACTGTTCCCACCTTCATATTCGCCTCAAAGAATCCTTCAATTTGAAATTGCTTTTCCGAAAGTCCCAATGCAAACAAATTCAATCGCTCAATTTTTGAAACGAAATTTAGTTTAGGCTGCGATTCCCTTGCATCCACTGATCCTTCGAACTCAATGGCCAGATTAGGATCATTGATTTCCATTGTTCCGCTAAAAAGTTTTCCAGTCACCACCCCATCAACACGGGCATTATGATAAATATAACCGTTGTACTCCAGTGATGCGAGTTTGGCGGTTATATCCGCGTGAACGGAAGCTGCATCTAGTCCATACCCTTGTATCACGCGGCCCGTTAAAGTAACTTTACCAAGTTTAGGGCTTTCTGTAAACTTCCCAAGATCAAAATCCTTCAAAGCGATACTTCCTGAATATTCTCCATGCGCAAGACCCTTCAGAATATTCATATTCATGTCGAGTGTCACACGGCCCAATGATGTATGAAAGGTTCCAAAAGAAATAAAATTATCCGGGTATCCATCAAAGCTTCCGGCAAAACTAATTTGCCCCAGTCTTGTCAGAATGGGTGGTAACTTCATATTTGGAAAAACACTTTGAATACTTTTTGCGCTAAAAGCTGTTTTTTCAATACTCAAACTAATAAATTGTGATCCTGTCACCGCAATGTCATGAGACTTCAAATCCCCTGTGATCCCTAAAGGGCCAAATCTTGCATTCATTCCTTTAATCCTGAAACGATTGACGATGCCATTCACATTTCCCTGCAGGAGAATATCCTTTTCAATATTCTGCGAAAAAAAATCCATACGACTCAATCCCGGTGCTAGAGTCATCAGATCACTCACTTTAAGTTTGATATCCGCATCCGGAATTTCGATCCTTACGGAGTCAACAAAAGATTGAAAATCTGTATAGTCGGAAAAGAGAAGGGATAATGAATTGTTGATTTTGCTGTCTGCTGTTTCAATAAAAAGTTTATCTAAAACAATACCGTTTTTCGAAACAGCAGCTCTGTCTGCACCAAGTTTGTTGATCTCAAATCCATTTTCATGAATGAGATGAATATCTACATCACGCGCTTTAAAATCCCAACCTCGAATGATGAGGGAGTCGAGTCGTAAATCAACATCCGAAAGTTGCATATGTGCATAATCAATTCCCTGAGCATGCGGATAGACGACCGGTTCTGATTTCAAATTATTCAACCCAATTTTTCCATTCGTCATACGCAACGTATGGATATCAAAAGACCAGGCTATGTCACTACCCGGAATAGCTGTCTGACTATACGCTTGAGGCGGACTGTTCACAATTTGAATCATAGGGTCATCTAGATCTATCTCGGTTACTTTTAAATATTTTCCGATGATATCAATGGTATCAAAAGCAATGTCCGCTCGCTTAAAATTCATATCGAATCTTGTCCCAAAAGTTTCATCATCGATTCTCACGACGAGTGACTTAGCAGTCAGGGTTTTGAGATCAAGGACAAAATTGCTTTTGGTGGTATCTCTTGGTGGCATTAGCCGCAGTAGAGTTACATCCAGATTATTAAGGCTATCTCCTGCAAAACGGTGAATATTCAATATTCCGTTTTCAACACCTAACTGCTGGATGGTAATACGACGAATAAACAAATCCCAAATTCCCCTGTAATCTACGTGGAGCTTTTCGGCATATAGCAAAGTATCTTCCGGGTATTCCGGAGAGGCGATAAAAATGTTTTTCAATGTGAGATCTGAAACGGGATGGATCGAGAAGCCTCCAATGGACACCTTCGTTTTTAAAGTTGATTCCATCCCCTGGGTCAGCTTATTGATGCCCCATCGTTGAATCGGGGGGAAATGGACGAGGAGAATCATCACCAACGTGGTCATGAGCAGTGTCAGAAAAATACGCGCAAGCCACATGGAAAAGCGCTTCGGCTTTTTCACTTCAAGTTGTTCTTTCTCGTGGCCCTCCTTATCCATCCTCTAGAATAACAAGATCAGGTGATATAATATTTTCATTACTGGCTTAATCTTTTAATATTCAGGGTTTTCACACACTTTAATTGATTATATACTGCAATGGCATCCCTGGCGGCCTGCACATCATGAACCCTCAAAATCGATGCCCCATTTTGAAGGGCCACCATATGAAGTGCTGTCGTTGCTTCGAGTGTGTCTTCCACAGGTCTTCCGATCGTCCTTGAAAGTGTTGATTTTCGACTCAATCCAATTAAGACCGGCAAATTTAAAAAACCAAACAAGCCTAATTGTTCTACTAATTGATAATTCTGTTCAGGTGTTTTAGAAAATCCAAACCCCGGATCAATGATGATCTCCTCTATTCCGGCACGTTTCATCACTTTCATTTTTTTTACAAAATATGTAATCAACTCAGGAACAAGCGCTTTGTAGGTAGTATGTTCCTGCATGTCTTCCGGCATTCCACGCATATGCATAATGACATAGGCCACTTTGCTCTCAGCCACAAGACCAAACATATGCGGATCAAGTTCTCCTCCAGAAATATCATTTATCATAGTGGCTCCTGCCTCAATACACATTGAGGCAACTCCGGATCTGTAGGTATCAATAGAAATAACGGTCTCCGGAAAATATTTGTGAATGGTCCCGACCACCGGCAGCAATCGATCTAGTTCTTCCTCTACTGAAATCTCTTTTGCTCCGGGTCTTGATGACATTCCCCCAATATCAAGTATAGAACAACCTTCGTCGATCATACGTCCTGCCTCATTAAGTATGTCGTCTTTACTTCCATCGATTCTACTGGAAGCATAAAAAGAATCCGGGGTAGCATTCAAGATACCCATTACAACGGGTGTTGATAGGTCAATTATTTGATGACCGCAACGCAAAGTATAGGGTTCTTTCTTTCTTAACATTTTCTTAAAACCTTCTTATCAAGGGATTAACATATCTTGCATCAAAATTAATCCATTGACCAGGACTCGTCTCACAAGGTATGGTATATTTCTGTTGCTCCTCCTGGGCACAGGCGCAGGAACCCACCGATTCCTGAATGCCTATCAGCAAAACCATCGAGAGATAGCCTGTGAATCCTCAGATCCTGATTGCGCACAATTCATCCACTGGGATATGGGTATGGTTAGTTTAGAAAAGTTAGAAATCCAGCCAAATGATATGCTGGGCAATTTACTTTCTACTCGCGGAGTAGATTATTTCAAAATCGATCAACTCATCAATGCGTCAAAATCCATTTTTCCGCTTCGATTAATTCGAGCCGGCAAAGCGTTGACCATCATTTCTGATCCGATGGATTCTACTGTTCAAGCCTTCGTCTACGAACCTGATCCCTACAGACAAATTTTATATCATCTGAAGGATAGTATCCGGGTTGAAGTTGTAGAAAAAGAAACAACCATTCAAATTGAAACTGCCGGTGGTACGATCGAGCAATCTTTATGGGTGAGTATGGATGAGCAGAACCTTCCGACAGATTTAATTGGTGCGATGGAAGATGCGCTTGGATGGTCTGTCGATTTCTATCATATCCAAAGAGGCGATCAGTACAAATTAGTCTACGAACGAAAATTTGTTGATGGAGAAGCTGTTGGAATTGGCAAACTGATTGGTGCCAGCTACACTTCTGGTAATACAGAATTTCATGCCATTCGATTCAATAGTGGGAAGCATGATGGGTATTTTGACTTAGAAGGAAGACCCATGAAGAAGGCCTTCCTAAAATCGCCTGTTCAATATAGTCGTATCTCAAGCCGATATTCTAATAATAGATTTCATCCTGTTCTCAAACGTTACAAAGGTCATTTTGGAACCGACTATGCAGCTCCTTGTGGTACGCCTATACGAGCAGTTGCCAATGGCCGCATCACCATTGCTTCCTATACCAGCGGCAATGGCTACTATGTCAAAATGAAACATGACAATACTTATGAAACACAATATCTTCATATGTCGAAGTTTGGTCCGGGCATCAAAGCAGGGGTCATGGTCAAGCAGGGACAAACAATAGGCTATATCGGACAGACCGGATTAGCAACAGGCTGTCATGTTTGTTTCCGATTTTGGAAAAAAGGCAAGCAAGTGGATCATTTAAGAGAAAAAATGCCACCTCCTGAAGCGATGGAACCGCTAAAGCTCCCTGAGTATTTTGAAATTAGCAAAAAGATCAAGGCCATGCTCGATGGAATTGATACTAACAATACACCTGTTACGATTGAGACAGATTGTAATTTATATCAATCGTAATAGGGTTGAAGCCCTATGCTAATTTGAGCGCCTTCAGCGCCTGATAAACTACCTTATTATTTGTTGTTGGAAATCCAATGGAATTTGTATTTGAATTCGATATCCAATTTGTTCGTTCTGTGTATAGGGTTGAAATCCTATTCTATTGAGGATGTATGGTATTGAGCCGAAGCCATATCATCTTGCTTTAAAACAAAGTTTTCCATCAAATTTCGCAGTAAAGGAAAAAGAAAGCGCAGATTAACCTTCGTTGGAGTACAGGGCAAGCCACTGAACTACCTCCTTCGTTGGAGTACAGGGCAAGCCACTGAACT
>JBBKXT010000186.1:0-3264 GCA_037969625.1 Saprospiraceae bacterium | reverse complement strand
GTTATGTTTTTACTTTTCAATTCTGCCATCAACTGCTCACCAATCAATGGTTTCAAATTTTCTGCATACAGCAAATATCCTCCTGGTTGAATCTGTCTTATAAACTGTCGGTACCCGTTGAGCATTTCTTCGTAGGTGCCGTAGATATCCAGGTGATCCGGGTCCATTGCTGTCACTACTACCCATCGAGGATGAAGTCTCAAAAAGGATCTGTCATATTCATCCGCTTCTACTACCATCAACTCAAGACTTTCTGAATGAAAATTTGATTGATAATTTGATGCCACACCTCCCAGCAATGCCGTATGTCTGATCCCAGTAGCATGAAGCAAATAACTGATCATCGAGGAGGTTGTCGTTTTGCCATGGGTGCCGGCTACTGCGATGGTATCTATTCCTTCCGTGATCCACTCCAATGCTTCTGATCGCTTGACGATTTGTATACCTTCTGCTTCAAAGTATGCTTTCAATTTGCTGTCCTTTGGAATCGCAGGTGTATACACCACTAGTCCGGGTATAACCGCAACTTTTTGCGGATCATCTTCAAATATTATTTCAGCGCCTTCTTCTTTCAAGCTATTGGTTATCGCAGATGTCTGTCGATCATAACCACTCACCTGCACGCCCTGAAGCAAACAACATCTTGCTAAAGCACTCATGCCGATCCCACCGATGCCCAGGAAAAAAATATGACCGAATGATTTTAATTCTGTCATAGCGCTTTCCTTTTTCGAGCTGCAGCAATAATTATTTCAGCAACCTCATCCGCGGCATCCGGTCTCGACAGTTTTTTGATTTCAGTTTCAAGTGCTCTTCGCTCATCTTCATGATCAATCAGCCTGAGAGCTTCCTGAAATGCTTGTTGCGGCGCGTCTTTATCTGAAATCAAAACAGCTGCTCCCAGTTGCTTCAATGACATGGCGTTGTGTGTCTGATGATCCTCTGCCACATAAGGCGAAGGCACCAGGATTGATGCTTTGCCGGTCAGACAGAGTTCGCTCACTGTGATGGCTCCTGCCCGGGCGATGACAACATCTGCCAGTGCATAGGCCATATCCATTCGGTCGATATAGACTGAAGGACGCACGCGATCCAATTTTGCCACTGGCGTATCTAAATACGTAGTGGCGTAAAGCTTCCCAATTTGCCAAAGAACTTGTATATCATTTCGATCGATAATCTGATCTATTGATTGTTTTATTATTTCATTGATTGTACGTGCCCCCAAACTTCCTCCGACAGCTAAAATGGTTTTCTTCCTCGGATCTAATCCGAAAATTTCAGCGGCTTCCTCTTTAGAAAATCCTTTGCTTAACTGACTGCGCATTGGATTTCCGGTAAAAACTATTTTCTCAGCCGGAAAAAACTTTTCCATCCCGGGATACGCCACACAAATTTTTTCTACGCGTTTCGCCAATAACTTATTGGTGATACCCGGATAACTATTCTGTTCCTGGATGACCGCAGGAACTTTCATCCGCGCGGCCACATTCACTAGTGGGCCTGATGCATATCCTCCAACCCCGACTACTGCATCCGGTCGAAATGATCGAACGATGGATCGGCAACGATTGAGGCTATGCAGTACTTTGAATGGAAATGATAAATTCTTTAGGGTCAGCTTTCGTTGAAGTCCACTGATCCACAATCCTTCAATTGGGTATCCTGCAGCCGGAACTTTCTCCATCTCCATTTTACCTTTTGCACCTACAAACAATATGTCAATGAGCGGTTCGCGTTTTTTAAGCGCATCGGCTATCGCTATAGCCGGATATATATGGCCACCCGTGCCACCACCACTAATGATGATCTTCATCGAGCGGTTTGATTACAACTTTTCCTACATCTCCTGCCGACTGTTCGATAAATCGGCTCACACTCAAAATCATTCCAAATGCTATACTGGTAATCAGCATAGAGGTTCCTCCTTTACTGACCATCGGCAATGTCAAACCTGTCACCGGAACAAGATTGGTGGAAACAGCAATATTCGCAAAAGCCTGAATCACAATATTCAGACACAACCCCATCGCCAGCAAGGACCCAAACGTTTTAGGACTTCGTGTCACCATGGATGTACACTTAATAAAAAGTAATAGAAATAAAAAGATGATTAACAAGCCTCCTAATAGTCCGTACTCTTCACAGATAATCGCATAGATAAAATCTGCATAGGAGTATGGCAGGTAATTTCGTTGCGTGCTCAATCCCGGCCCAACACCAAACCAACCACCATCCGCAATAGCAATCTTGGCTTGTTGGATTTGATATCCACCATCTGCATCGGTAAAAAATTCACCAAAACGATTTGTCCAGGTGGCAACGCGCACGGCTTCAGGGAAAACAGCTCCTATCGCGAGCAGAAGGGCCATAAAACCTACTCCCAGAAGAATCAAAACAAAAATATATTTCAGATGCACTCGTCCAATAAACATGAGCGTCATGCAGGTCACAAACAAGAGTAATGCTGTACTAAGATTATTGGGCGCAATCAAACCACACACAAGTATAATAGGCATCATGAGAGGCAGGAAGGCACTTTTGAAATCTTTTATCACCTCCTGCTTCATCGAAATCGATCTGGCGATATACATAATCAACGCGATCGATGCGATATCAGAGGTTTGAAAACTTAATCCAATACCCGGAATAGAAATCCATCTGCGTGCATCGTTAATCTCCGGACCAAAAGCCATCGTATACAGCAACAAAGGAATAGAGATAATGAATAGTATTGGAGCGATCTTCGAGTAAACGGTGTAATGGGTGTTATAACACAGATAGGTAAAAAACAAACCTACCATCGCAATGACCACGTGTTTGATCAAATGAATTTCTGCGTGTCCACCATTGTACTTGAAGGCAATTGTTCCTGTGGAACTATATACGGCAAGGATAGAAGCCAGACAAAGCAAAGCCACGATGACCCAGATCCCTCTGTCACCTTTTAAATTTTTGGCTATGTGTATGGCCTTATACATTTTTCAAATCAATTACTTCTTTTTTAAACTGTTCTCCGCGGTCCTCGTAGTTTTCGAACAAGTCAAAACTCGCGCAGGCCGGGGAGAGCAAAACAATATCTCCGGGTGATGCATGCGAGGCAGCTCGACGGACTGCCTCGCGCATCGTTGTAGTTTCTGATATGTAGTTGACCTTTGTCGAAAAAGTTTCATTCAATTTCTTGTTATCTATACCAAGGCAAATCAATGCCTTTACTTTATGTTCAACGAGTCCTAAAATCGGCCCGTAATCATTTCCTTTATC
>JBBKXT010000185.1:0-3419 GCA_037969625.1 Saprospiraceae bacterium | reverse complement strand
ATTAAACTAGTCAGTAGATCGTCTTGATACCAACTTACTGTTCCCACACCATCACTTACTTCCTGGTCGACTGTCGTGAGATCAAAAGTGGCCATGCCATTCGTTTCTTCACAAAGATTTATCGTAGCGGTGGTACCGATTGGAGATTGTATAACAGTCAACACAACAGGTACCGGTTCTGAAGTGCAAAAGCCATTATCAACTACGGCATAAACAACAGAAGAACTTGTAAAATATCCGGATGGATTTATAATGGGTCCGGTTAGATTTTCATTTTGAAACCAAAGAACACTGAAACCGGTACCCAGATTTATTGTCTCATTTAAACTGGTCAGGTTAAAAAGAGCCATCATATTTTCACTGCACAAAGTGATGGATGCGGATTCTGCCAATGGATCTCCGGGTGATGTTCCAACCGTGATTGCCAGTTCTTCGGTACAACCTTGTGAGTCGGTGATGGTCACACTGTAGATTCCGGAGTATAAATTTTGTAAATCTTCGGCGGTAGATCCATCTGACCAAAAATAAGTGTAACCCGGATAACCATCCTGTGGCGTCAAATCAATACTTCCATTCGGCGTATCTGGACAAGTGGCATCGACTACGACTACTTCGGTGTCTAAGCCTACCGGGCAACAAATTCCTCCTGTACCACAACTGATGGTGATAGACTCACCTGTCATGCTGAGTAATATTTGATCCGGATTATTGATATCACCTGTCAACCAAACGATGCTATCAATTCCTGCTGAAACTAGTAGGTCAAGATTGATGGTATTATTACATCCGATGTCTTCAATGACACCACCATCAGTACAACATGCTGCCCATGTCCAGTCACCTGTGATCAATGGTGGAGCACCAAAAAATTCTCCCGGATCATCTTCTACCGAAACGAAAGCGGTCTGTGGTAAACAGTTGACTTCAAACTCGAGTGAACCACCTGTGGCATCACCGCCAATATCTGCAATCAGAAATAAACTGATGATACCGGTATTCATATCTTCATATAGAAAGATGACCAATCCTTCGGTTAGCTCCAGGCCGGTATTTGCACTTGAGACAATTGGGTTGCCATAACTATAAAAAGCAGCTGGTGTTTCATTGCCCAATAAGGCGGAGATCGGATAGGTATTTCCCGACTGTGTAATACTGCAGTCACAAGCAAGCAGCGAAGACTGGCTAGAAAACTGTTCAAGCAACACCGCATTCTTCGCATTGAAAGGCTGTGGATCAGTTGGCTGGACCGGCTGTAATAAACCGGCAATCATAGCCCATACATGGAAGATTATATTCAGGGGAAACATTAATTGGTTTTCGAATGAACAATAAGGCTGGTGGTGTCCCCATCTTGTTTAAGGATGAAGGCCAGATCGTTAATTAAAAATCAGTACCGTTAAAGGTATTAAAAGAAATTGGGTTCTGAAGGATTTAGAGAAATTTTGACTTTGTATGTGCTTTGTATTCAGGGGATTATGGGCTGAGGAGCTTAAAGGGTAAACGGTAAACGGTCCGCGGTAAACGGTTTTATCCCATCTTGAGAATATCGGAAGCGGGTGATATATCTGCGGTCCCGACCCGATCGAGTGAAGGAAACTTTGTTCAAACCAATTGCAGAGAAAAAAAATCTTTACATGTGAGAAGTATCAAGACCAAAAGCCTTCTCTTGCTTGGGGGTAAACCCCAACGCTACAAGGATCCCCTTCTGGGCTTTTTGAAATCTTCAATGATGAAATTGCTTTTCTGTTTTTGATTTGACATAGTCCTGAAAGGACTTCAAGTAGCGTTGGGGATCTCCTTCGCTAATCCCGTTTATCGGGATCGGTCTCTTGCGCCATTTCCGATCGATCGGAATTAGCGACGGAGCGCGACTAAAAGTTTACCCCTAAGCAAGAGAATGATCACACTTGAAAGGGGTGAACCCATCCTGAAAAATCGGGATCAGCAGAGCGAATCTGCGTCTCTGTGCGCCGTTTATTTTTTTTAAACACTGTGCCTTTGCGAGAAAAAAAATTTCCCGCTTCCGATTGATCGGAACAGCAGAAATAAAAAGCAGATTTTTGCAGATATAGAGAATCTAAACTGCGTCTCTGCGCGCTATTTATTTTTTTAAACACTGCGCCTCTGCGTGCGATAAAAGCTTCCGATTGAGTGAAATTACGTCTCGTGCCTAAAAGTTTCACGTCTTTTATTATATCCCAAAGAATGATTACCTTAAATTGCACTATTTCAATGAACTCTCCAATCCACATAACCGAAACACACATGAACAAAAAACTTAAAAATTTACTCCAAGGCTTTTCTCCATCTCCATTTTCTTTCATTTCACTGATGGCTCTTTTACTGCTGTCAGCAACCAATGTAGTCGCTCAAATCGGAGTCAATATCGGTCTGCCGGAACGGGGCGGTACCTACATAGATCTCGCGAAGGAAAATTACAGATGGAACAACTTGAACACGATGTCCGCCTTGCAGCCAGTAGATGCCGACGAACAAGGCTGGCCGAAAGTCGATGCACAATACATCGTCGATTTCAGACCCGTGGCCGAATGGACGAATAATATCGATGACCCTGAAGTCTATCGCCTCGATATCAGTGGTGTGTGGAATTGTTCGCTTCTAGGAGAAGCTACAGTGACAAGTTCTATGGGCAATGTCCAGAATTTGAGTTACGATCCCATTTCCAATACAACTACATTTGGATTTGATGTTGCACCTGGAAGTAATGGATTTTTTATTCTTAATTTTTCCAATACAAAACGCACCCAGAATGATCCGGCCAATACTGGTTTTACAAACTTCAAAATGCTGCGCCCCGGATATGCTGATGACGACGCATTATTCACCACTCCCTTTTTAAGTGCTTTTGATTCCGTAAAATTCAGTGCTGTTCGGTACATGGTCTTCACGGGTACGAATGGGAGCGAACCGGACTTTCCGGGAGTGACAGAATGGAGTGATCGGAAGTTGCCCGATGATGCTTCTCAGGTAGCGGTAGGAACAGTAGGTAAGCGTAATGGTGCTTGCTGGGAACATGTCATTGACTTGTCCAATAGAATTAAAACAGATCCGTGGATTAATATCCCGGTTTCCGCAACCGTTGACTATATAGTCCAGTTGGCTACTATGTTTCGCGATCAACTCGATACTTCGCTATGTGTATATGTGGAAAGCAGCAATGAAGTGTGGAATACTGCACCGGGATTCGAACAAACAGAATACAATTTGGATCAGGCTAATTTTTTAGGGATTACCGAACAACAAAATCATGCTCGGCGGACGTATATATTAGCAGATATATTTGGGATTGTGTTTGGAGAAGGATCTCTGAACGGTCGAGTGAAAATAGTTTTGTGCAGTCATCAAACTATGTTGAAGTGGTGGGTAGAACTTATGTTGCAATACATCAATACCAATTA
>JBBKXT010000184.1:0-12177 GCA_037969625.1 Saprospiraceae bacterium | reverse complement strand
CTCCAAAAGAAGAAAGGAGCGCTCTGGAGACACCAGATGCGGCACTGCTATTTGAGTATGCAATATTTCGCAAAAAAGATCTGTCCTGAGGCGTAAATGAATGAACGGGTGTCACCTCCTGTAAAGAATATATATCAATCAAATAGCCCAGATCCACCGACTGGGCAGGTGAAATATCTCGTCTGGCTGTAATAGTTTCCAATACATCTAGCGCGCTTTCAAAGTCGCCGGCAGCAGCGTACTCCCCAGCGATCATTACCTCGGCGCCGTAGGTGTCGAGATGCCCCATCCATGTAATCAGGCTGTCTACGTGGTAATCCAGTGTATCGATCATCAGATGTTGTACAATAGTATATGCATCACGGGATGAAAGTCTTCGATAATAAAGGGTTTTGGAACGGGCAGAGTCTATTCTTGCTTGGTTTGCCGAGGCGATAACATTGATATAAAGATCAAGATTTTCTTCATAATCATCAAGGTGATTAAAGTAATCTTCTTTAATATCTGCAATAACTTCTATACAGGGTGGAGCACAATAGTCGGTGGCACATTGATTAACTAGTCCTTGCGCTTTTAAGATATTGGCTGAAAAAGAATCCCTAGGTTCTTCATTATCACCGGGAGGATAATACCAGTAACTGATACCACCTTCACCAAGATTCGTAAAATCCTGAGCTGTATAAGCGAAATGGTTGCCTGTTGAAACATTGGATCCTTGTGACGAGCCTGGAGTCTGGAAGCGATGTATCAGGTCAAGTCCCGGTGTATTAGGTATATGGAAATCATGACCATATGAAGGCGTGTTTTCAAAAGAATTGCAGAAATACCTTAGTCCGCCCGGAAAGATGGTACTTGTGTCAGCATTTTCTCCAAAAGCTTGATTAGCTGTTTCAATACCAATAAAAGTATTCCTTCGGATTTCATTATCAAATTCACCCAGACCATTGCACAACACACCAATAGGAAGAGACTCTGTTTCTTCATCAGGTACAACAAATAAGTTTTCCTGGAGGGTGAAGCCTTCATGCGGGAAATGGAATTCAGCTCCAATCTGGCCATATGAATAATCATAATCCGGAACATGGCCTAATTTGAAGGTGTTGAAAAGGATAGCACCTCCTGTTGTCCCCACGCTAGTGATTCCCCTGAAGCAGTTTTCAAAGTGAGACTGGTAGACACTATATGGTCGCATTTTGTCCTGGGTCATCACATAGACTCCGTGTCCCAGGCCATTAAAAGTGGTTGAGTCGTACACGACGCATGGAAATGCGCATAGTGGAGTCGAAGCGGTGGAGCCAGTAGCATAAACCTCAAAACCTGAACTTACCGAATGTATACCAAAACCAAAATCTGCAACTTGAGAAGGGAGTTCAGGTAATAACTCATTAATAAAATCACAACCCGCAAATCTCATTCCATCCACTTTTCTCAACCTTATAAAACCGAAAAAAGGTTCGTGCAGATAATATGCACTGTGCGCGTGGAAACTACAATCCCTGAAACTTCCTAAGGATGGGATTGGCTGACCATTTGACTTATTGTTCTGATATGGACCAAAATCTATAGCCAGCGTATTGTTAATGAAAGTCGTTCCTTCACATTTGATCATACCCCCAGTACTGCCCATACCCTGTGGACCATAATTTCGCAATCCTACTTTTGCGTTTTCTATTATACTGCCCGCTCTACAATATATCATACCTTGTTGGAGCCCATGGTATCCTCCTCCAGACACATTGTTCTCTTGACTCAGTGAAGAATCACCCTGGACATATACGCCCAACCAGGTCATGTCTCCAAATGTAGTCAGCGTTCCCTCGAGGTCAAGAAAAGCTCCATTTTCAATTATCAAGGAACCACCTTCACAAAATTCTAAAGTAAGACCATCGTCAATAACCAAGGACACACCTTGCTGAATCGTAATGGTATGGAATCTTCCATCCCCAGGTAATGTAGTATTCAAATCCCAAGTTGTACTGCTCGAAATTGTGGTGTCAGGACAGCACTTCGTTGCATGGTCATTGATAATGACATTAAGTTTAGAGGTATCTGATTGACCACAAAAATCTTTAAGAATATGAGTGACAAGAAATGTGTCAGAATCTGTAAATAAATGAATAGGGTTTATATCTGTTGATGTGCTATCATCATCAAAATACCAAAGGTGTGTATTTACTGAGTCCTGCTGAAAACTGATAAAGCTCACCTCATTACAATTCTCTAAGTACTCAAACGAAAATGCTGGATCTAAGCATGTTTTTTGAATTACTATATTGTCCAACCGAATAGCGCTCTGATTAATAATCGGAGATAAGATGACATACCATATTGTATCCTCGGAGTTATTATGCCATTTATAGGGGACTATAGGGAGTAAATTGGGTGCACTTGAGCAATACTCATTTGAATGCTGCAAATTATTCAATGCAATGGTATCAACACAAATAGGTCGAAATTGATACCCATCACACTCGGTTGGCATACATTCGATACTTATCCTTGAGTTGACAAAGTTGCAGGGAGGATCTTTACTTACATGAATTCTTAATGCAGATTTCAATGCTCCACTGGCAGCATCCATTTTAATAATCATATTACAGCCTGGTGCTACTGGCTCACTAAGCTTCAAACAAATACCTTCAAGGTTCGTATCAAATCCCCCAATATTGACATATTTATTTAATTCAGTATCCTGACATATATCGACGGTATTTTTTACGGTATTCTCGTATACCCAATAAGGTCCATCAGATAGCTCTTCATTTATTAGATAGGATCCAAGATCTGTTGGAAATTGCTCAAATCCATTGACACAGGTTAGATTATCACAAGGGTCAACTGTAGCACAATCAAAACAAGGACCAAAGCTAACATAAAATAGCGCTTTCAAAACTCGGCAATCACAAGCGGATACACCATAATATATAGGAAAAGTTCCTTGAGCAAATCCAATAACTGAAAAAGATGAATCGTTTTTAATGACAGACACACCTGAGGGCGAATCCCAAAAGGTGATTTCCGGAAAATCCTCATTGCTGTACTCGTTACAACTTATATCTAAAAAATTTATTGTCACAGTATCATTGACACATCCATAAAATACAGGGTCATAATTCATGTTTTCAACAAACTCAATTTGCTCTGAATTAGCTGTAAAATAACAAACATCACATTGACCCCACTTATATCCTAACCTGCAAAATATTTCCTTTTCGGATGGACTAAATTCTCTTCTCTGATTATTCGGAATTGAATCAGAGATACTTCTTTGCATGACATAATTGATAGACTCATTGTTGCAATTAGGGTTTAAATGGCTGAGGTTATTATTATTTAATTCACCTCCAAAAATTGGAGCTAAAGCATTATTTCCAAGCACAAAATCCCAATCCCCTTCTTGATTACAATTATTTATGAGGTCGACCCTCACTTCTTCAAAATTGTTGTATAGGGTATCATTGAGAGCCCAACAGTTTACAGCACAATCACTTATCAACAAAGGCTTCAAGTTTCCGCTTTGACCTAAAGCCAGATATTCCGGCGTAACATGGATCATTTGATCCCAGGTTGAAATAAAGCCCTCTTCAAAGCCAGTAGAATCTATGAAAGAACCAAAGCCAAGGAGATGTCCTGCTTCATGTAGGACAATAGAATATAAATCATAAGTGCCATTTGGAGCGGCACCATCTCCCAAATACCAGTTGATTGATGTGTCGTTGGTTATTACAATTCTTCCATCATATGGAATCAGCGTTGGTTTAGTCGGTGGATAAGAGAAACTCCCATTTATCTTTTTACTTATCATATCCTCAAATAGTTCTGTACAAGAAGATTGTTCGCCAACTTTATAAAAAACAGCTGAAGCAGATCCTAAAACACCTTGGCCATTATTCGCTCTAGACACTCTGATCTTAACCATACTAGGTAGCATGGTATCCCCGCAAATACTAATATTAATCCGTTGCTGGATTGAATCGGATAAGGATTCAAATACAGAACAAATAATACTTCTTTGTTCTGGAAATGCACCAAAATTGAAATAATCAATTTCAAAATAACCACAAATCTCCCGATTTCTATTTCCCATATTTTCGTCAGGTTCCTCGTATGATATATCGTATGAATTTCCAAATCTATCCCAGAATATGGAATCTTGATTTGTTCCTGTCGCCTGATGATCAGGAAAGACACCACAAAAATCAATGGATTGTGAATAAACTGAATTACTTTTCATACAGCCAACAACAATACACACTCCTAATACACTGTTTATTAGTAGTTTATAAAATAAAAAATGGGGGGGGGGGTACAGTTGTTAAAGGACATAATTGAAATATTTAGATTTTAAGCATAACACAATCTTCAGTCTAGTACATTCAAATAGTGGATTAAAGCAAGTCTTGTCTACCACCTAAATGAAAAAAAGGAGTAGCATCTTTTCACCAGAGAACACATACAATTAACCAACTAAATCTAATCAATTTATTTCAAAAGCTAAATGAAAGTTTTGACAATTGAATTACAATTGTTGCTTTCTACAATGAGGAATAAATGAGTTTGATATTATGTATACGCTTCCATGCATTGGATTGCCAAGAAAAATAAAAGCCTTTACAGCTCCTTCCGCAATCGCGCCACAGGAATATTCAACTGCTCTCGATACTTGGCAACGGTGCGTCGCGCGATGCTATAGCCTTTGCCTTCGAGCATCAGACGAAGTTTTTCATCAGATAAAGGTTTGCGCTTGCTTTCTCCTTCGATGATCTCACCAAGGATAGATTTCACTTCTTGTGTAGAGACTTCATCCCCTTCCGTATTGACGATGGATTCTGAAAAGAAATCTTTCAGTCGCTTGGTACCAAATTCCGTTTGTACAAACTTGCTGCTGGCCACTCTGGATACGGTTGAAATATCCAACCCGGTGATTTCAGCTATATCTCTTAGGATCATTGGTTTCAACTTGGTGGAATCTCCCGTCAGGAAAAACTCCTTTTGAAACTGCATAATCGCATACATCGTTTGCTTTAGGGTGTTCTGACGTTGTTTGATCGCATCAATAAACCACTTAGCAGAATCTATTTTTTGTTTGATAAAAAGGATGGCCTCTTTATTTTCCTTGTTGACATTGTTGTTATCCTTCTTTATCTGATAGGCCTTGAGCATATCCACATACTGATCATTGATGCGTAAATCAGGTGCATTGCGAACATCCATTGTGAGATCTAAATCCCCATCGCGATTGGTGGTCAGAAAGTCAGGAATGATCGTCTGCGTCTGTGTATCAAACTGGCTCGTATATCCACTGGCCGGTTTTGGATTTAGTTTTAGGATTTCATCGAGCGCACCTTTTAATTCTTCTTCTTCGATTTCGAGATTGCGCTGTAATCGGCTATAGTGTTTTTTAGAAAAAGCTTCAAATTGTTTCTTCAGAATCACCAGACCCAATTTCAAAGTAGGAATGAGTGCTTTCTCTTCGGTTTTCTCGGCGAGCGCCAGGCGTTGTTGCAATTGGATGATCAACGTTTCACGCAGGTCTCTCGCACCTACACCAGGGGGATCAAAGCGCTGAATCAGGTTAAGCACATCTTTGATTTGATCCGGAGTAACTTCGATATTGTGGGCAAAAAGTATGTCATCGATCAATGAAGAAATCTCACGTCTTAGATAACCCGCATCATCAATGCTACCGACGATTTGCTCTGCGATAATGCGCTGAACCTCTGAATCAATTTTGAGCATGCCCAATTGCTGCTCTAAATAATCATGAAAAGTATTGGAAACAACTGCCGGTAAACTTTTTTCTCTTTGTTCGCTGGCCGATTCGGTGGTATGATAACTAACGGGGTCATCTTCAATATAATCACTTATATAATCATCGATATCATAATCGTCTTCGGTTTCCTTCTCAGATTCATTGTCTTTTTCCTCGTCGCTCTCATCGTTATCAGATTCATTAAAATTATCCGGTTCTTCCAGTGCCGGATTGGCCTCCAATTCTTCTTTGATGCGCTGTTCGAGGGAGGATGTAGGAATTTGCAACAGCTTCATCAATTGAATCTGCTGTGGAGACAGCTTCTGGAGAAGCTTCTGAGAAAATTGTTGTCGGATCATAGTGAGACCTATAGTGTTATAGCAAATATACCAAGAAAATCATATTATAAATAATTTTAATTTGTTTTTATACCCTTTTACTAAATTTAGGGAATAAATAAACACAAAACCCAATATTTAAAGGCTTTTTCCATGACCCTCCCCGGAATGCAGAAAAGCTAATCGATCCTCAAACCCCTAATTTTCGGTCATCCTATTGAAGAATGTCTATCATTCAACCCGCTTTATGCACCGCTCAGCAAGCCCTATAAACAACAGGTAGCATGCCCTCGCTTGCCGAAAAAAGGTCAAAAAATAAAATTGTCATCCCTGCTTGATAACTGAAATAAAATCATCCATTTGATGGATTGTGGGAATTTATCTCTCTTGCTAGCAATCGATGTTCTACTTTTGCGCTACGAATTGAACCACACCAATTAATCGTGAAAACTATTCCCAAGGCGCCATTTGAACCAACTTATTTTTTTGAGCTTTTCACTTCCCGCAGTGAACTGCACAAGATTTTGTGGATCTCAGCCATATGGGTATTCTTTTCAATTGGTCAATCACTGTACGACTATCTGGTCTTAATAACTTCCGGAATCGCTCCAGACGTTGATTTGTTTTTATTCAATTTAGTCGTCAATGCTGTTGCCACAGCTTTCGCGGGATTGATTGGAGGAGCTATCCTCGTTGGCTATTTACAACGATGGCTCAGAACGATTCCTTATGGTGTCGCGTTACTTCTTACGGTGATGGCATTCACACTGGTTATATTCTTCATCACTGTCGTTTCGTTTTTTATCCGTGGTTTGATTTCTGGTGAAGAGCGTATTTTTCAGTCAGAATTACTTCAGTATTTTGTGACACACATTCAAAGTCTTCATTTTCTTAAAGACTATTTTCTCTGGCTCTTTATCATGATGTCTACGATCGCCGCTTTTATGATCAATGACAAATATGGTCCGGGAAATCTGCGGAGTTTTTTAATGGGAAGATATTTCAGACCGGTACGTGAAAAGCGAATTTTTATGTTTCTGGATTTACGAAGTTCCACCTACATCGCCCAGGTGCTTGGTGAGCAGCAATACTTTAATTTTATTAAAGATGTGATTCAGGATGCTACCCCTGTAATTCTTAAACACAAAGGACGAATCTATCAATATGTAGGTGATGAAATTACGGTCAGCTGGCGCATGCATCAAGGAAAAGATAAAATCAATTGCATCCGATGCCCTGTAGAAGTGAGAAGATTATTTAACCATCGTTCATCTTATTATACAGCACGTTATGGAGTGGTACCTGATTTTAAAGCAGGATTGCATTATGGCTCCGTCATGGTCGGTGAATTGGGCGTCGTCAAAAGAGACATTTCTTTTTCTGGTGAAGTGGTTGGGACAGCCGCAAGGATTCAGTCCAAATGCAATCATTATGAAGTCAACCTGTTGATTTCGGAAGACCTCAAAAACATTCTTACCTGGGAGGAATCAAATCTAGAACCTGAACTAAAAGGAGAATTGTTAATGAAAGGAAAGGATGCCAATCTGCCACTCTACACCATAAAAATGTTAAGCACCGCAAAGCCTAAATAGTGGATAGGCTAGTCAACTATTGTTTTAGACTTTAGATCATTTAAGTTGATACGAAGCCCAAGGTGCTTACTACTGCCTCCCTGGTGATAGACCGCAAAGCCATAATCGAGAATAAAGCTTTTTACATTTACACCAACGCCTGCAGAAAAACCAGCAAGGCTCCGAAGATTGACCACGGATAATTCTTTATGCTGTTGATAATCATATCCAAGGCGTAACATAAAATTTTCTTTTTTCCCAATCAGAAATTCACCCCCAAAGGTGATGTGTCTGAAAAAATTGTCCACACTATTTCCAAAACTACTGTCTTCTTGTGGCTCAGAACCATCAATAGGCTGATCACTGTCATCGCTAAATGGACTGTCGTAATTTAGATCCCAACGATTCAGATCGTGGAACAAAATGGTCAGTCTAAACGGAACATGCTCAAGACGCTTGGAGAGACCAAATTGTACATCTACAGGCATCTTGCCCGGTTTCTCATCTTTATAATATTTTGAAAACTGAACGCCCATTCCACGAATGACAAATGCGTAATTCGTCAGTTCATTTTCACTTCGATAGGAGATGCCTATATCCATCAATAAGCCCGTAGCGGTGTAGGTTTCCAGCGATGATTGTACATATTGAAGGAGTACACCGCCTGACATCCGCTCATTGAGTTCATGAGAGATACCAGCATGTAGGGAGATATCATTTGCCTTGAATTCACCTAAGATGTTTCCTTGTTCGTCGGCGGCTGTAAATGGCCCATAAGACATATACCGAACCCCGCCATGAACGGATGTTTTTGTTCCGGTCAGATGTCGAGCGAAACCGGCATAGCCATTATCAATTCCGGCAAAGTGAAAGTTATGTTGAAATACGAGTGTTTTATCCATGGAAGCATTCAACATGGCGGGATTTCCGCCAACGAGTCCATAGTCATCCGTGATGGCGGCAATCTGACTGCCTCCAAGAGCCGTTGCTCTAGCCGATAAGGGGAGATTGACAAATTCAAACAGGCGCTGTCCTCCTACCTGGCCATAGGCCATTGGATTCACACCTATTAAGAGCAGAAGTAGAAAACTACTCCTTCGCCCAAACAGTAACACATCTTCCAGCCTTGCAGAACATTTCTTTTTGTAGTTGTCCTGATTCATCATAAAGTTTTAATGTTCCTTCTTCTTCCGGGCCATGAAGATAAGTGCCTTCTGCTTGTATCTTGCCATTTGGATAATATTCTGTAAATGGGCCCAATTCTTCATTATTTACCATGTTCACTTTCTCAAAAAGTGCACCATCCTTGGTGTATTTACGCCACTGGCCATACATAGCACCATTTACATAATAACCTTTAAGCTCGATCTGACCATTTGGAAAGAAATATTCGTACAGATCATCGAGTTGTCCTTGTTTATATCGCTCACGGACTTTAACGGTTCCATCGGGATAGAAGAGTTCGCGTACACCATGAGGTTTCCCTTGATCCAGGATCCCTTTCTCCATCAACAATCCAGTGGAGTCTGTGACTGTATACATGCCGTGGTGATTGTTTGTCTTTTTATCTACGGTAAAGGTGGAAATATAACCCAAATCAGGGTCAGTTTCTTGCACAGTGACCCCATTGGAACAGGCCACAAGAGTAGCAAGGAGAATTAATAGAGGAGTAATTGATCTGCACATGATCTTATGAAAACGATACACTTAAAATGAAATTGCCCTGAAATCTGCAGATTCCAGGGCA
The DNA here is from genome assembly GCA_037969625.1 of Saprospiraceae bacterium. Lineage (GTDB taxonomy): Bacteria > Bacteroidota > Bacteroidia > Chitinophagales > Saprospiraceae > Opimibacter. The sequence continues at coordinate 2,769 of JBBKXT010000184.1, read as the reverse complement.
ATTTTGAAATATTAAATTTTTATCTACTAGTAGAAATTATACCTAAAATCTTCAATTTCAGCTGTGCTCTTAATTGCTTCTATCAAACGGCTATCCACGCTGCTTCTTGATGTTGCTGTCAATTGTCCGCGGAACGAGGTGATGTCTGTTGAAAGACTAGCCTCTGTGCGCTGAATAACTTTAACCATATAAACGCCGCTTACGCCTACAATCGGTCCGGCGACCTCGCCTTCTTTTAGAGAAGTTACTCGACCAATGACATTATTCTCATTTCCAAGCCCTTGTAAATAGGACATATTGAAGTTTACATTGTTAAAGGTATCTACACTCACACCAAATTGAGAAGCTACGGCATTTAGATCCTGCCCAGTAATTTTAGCAGCCAGCAGTTCGCCTTTTTTCTTAGCAATCACTTTTGTCTTAAAAGATTCTTTGACATCCGCCAAAGAAAGTACGCCCGCTTTAATAACGGTTCTCACTGCAGGGACTACATATCGTGCATTATAAAACAAAGTAGGCTCATCGTACACATATACATCCGGTGACACCATGCCAGCTTTAACGCCAGGTTCAAATGCCCAACGAATAATATCTCTTGAAGTACCGCCAGATCCCAGGTTAGAAAACTGATACCCATTGGCTGTTAGGCCTTGCGCTGATTCGAGGCTTAATTCCGGCTTATTGGCCAGTGCTGCTTTTAGTTCTTCGAGGTTTCTGTTTTGGCCACTAAACTCAAGTGCATCATCATAGGCATCCGCTTGTGTTTCTTCGGAAGGAACGATTGGAGCATTTAAGTAAGCCAATCTAACACCTACTTCATTATTTATATACTTGCGACCTGTGATTTCGACTAGATGCACACCAAACTGTGTGGTGATAATATTTAAATCTCCAGGTTCCGCTGTATAGAAAATAAGATCATTAAAGGGCTTGACCATTCGACCTGCTGCTGACCAACCAAGTCCGCCGCCTGTTGGGCCACTTCCATCCTGGCTAACCGTTCTGGCCAATGAATCAAATGTTGCGATACCGGCTTCAATAACTGTTTTGATACTATCCAATTTGGTCGCGGCAGCAATTACTTCTGCTTGTGAACTCGCACGGATTAGAATGTGGCGGGCTTCTACGGAGTCAGGAATTACTTTTCTATCAATCACTTTTAGGCCACGATAGGCAGCACCTTCAATATAAGGGCCATACATTGAACCAAGGGACATTTTAAATACAGTATCTGCAATATTCTCTACTAAGTCTTCTTTTGTAAGATAAACTTCGTCGAGTGTTCCATAATTATTTTCAACAAATTGAGAGTCATTTTCTGCAGTGCTGAAAGCTTTGATACTTTCGATTATATCTTCGCGAATGAGTGCAGAATCCTCTGTTGTTGGCACAACATTGAAAACCACAAAATCAACATGTCTCATCTCTTCTTTCAATTCAATGGCTCCTGCATTATTCTTCATCCAGGCTTTGTAATCATCGTCTGTCAATTCGACATCAGCATCTTCAATTTCAGTCATAGGAACGAGGACATATTCAAAATCGATGGAAGATCCTTGCTCCGCCTGTAGTTGTTGTGCCATCCAAGTTGGCGTATAGATAGTTTTCTTGATCAGCGCTGACAGTTTAGTCTGCAGTCGATCCTTGATAATTTCTTCATGTTGAAATTTCCAAAACTCTTCCAATTGGGGCTGTAGATTGCCGGTTCCGAGATTCGTTCTGATTTGATCAAGGGAGGCTCTATCCATTTGACCTGTATTTGGGTCACGGAAATTTCTATGGATAATTGGGCTCAGATTAGTGCCAAATTGTAATTCTTCCATCTCTTCTTCTCCGACGTTGAGGCCTAGCTCTGCTCCTTCTTCTTTCAGGAGTTGCTCTTCGACCATATAATTCCAGATATAACTGCGTTGACCGTAGGTATCTCCGGTTGAATTAGGGTAAAGTATGCGTTCTGTGCGCTGAAATTCGTTCCAATCCAACTTTTCACCATTTACTTCTCCGATGGTGAATTGATTGCCGCCGGATTTGGCTCCTGCACTGACCATATCCATTACAATAAATCCTCCCAGACCCAAAGCGAGCATTACAATGATGATCCAGCTGTTGTTTCGAATTTTTCCAATTAAAGCCATAATAAAATTACGATATATGTATATTGTTGTAAATCAAATAAATGCACTTAGTTTAGACTAAATTTTTCCCTGATTTAGGGGGTTCTTTCTAAAAAAGCCCCACAAAAGTACAATGTTAAGTATGGATTATCAAATAAGTCTGTGCAGATTCCCATGTTTCGAGCTCCGGAGACCTATATTATGTATCAAATATTCAACCTGATCTAGTGCACCAATGCATTACTTTTGATCCTCCGATTTATCCTCCATCCGAGAGGCAAGGCATGACACCAAATATAATATGATCAAATCACACGACCTTCACTAAATGAGCAATAGAAAAGCTGCCATAGGATTTATATTCGTTACGCTGCTCATTGATGTCATTGGCTGGGGAATCATTATTCCTGTGATGCCAGGTTTGATCACGCATCTTGAACCTGTCGATATGGGTACTGCTGCCAGCCTCAATGGGTGGATGCTTTTTGCTTTTTCCATTACACAATTTGTTTTTGCTCCGCTCATTGGCAATCTCAGTGACAAATATGGTCGCAGGCCTATTCTTTTGGTGTCGCTTTTTGGATTTGGGCTGGATTATATTCTGATGAGTTGGGCGCCGAGTATTGAGTGGTTGTTTGTCGGAAGAATTATCGCA
>JBBKXT010000183.1:0-3803 GCA_037969625.1 Saprospiraceae bacterium | reverse complement strand
GATGGAAGATTGAACGACTAGTTTGTCCCAGGTTATCTCTTCAGGCTCCATCAAATTACTTACCTCTCCTGCCATGGATAAATGGCTATTACTTGTCTGCAAGTCTAATTCTATTCTTTGTTTTCCCGGACTCAGGGACTTGGCATCGATGGCATATGTCACCTTACTTAAATGACCTATCATTTCCTCTAAGGTATCCGGCATGAAATAGGAAAAATCTTTGATCGCAAGTTGACCCACTGTTTTTAAAGCGAAACTTGGCGTAGAAGCAGTTTCATTATCATAGGCCATTTGCACATCTGCATTTATATGGCTGTTAGCCGCATCCAAAACAAGACTTGTAACACCAAACCTCTGATGATCCATGACCACTTGAGCACTACTGTTGTTCAGCACAAAACCGGGAAGTTGCACGCTCAATGCAAGCAAATCAAAATTTAGCGTGTCCTGAAGGAGCAGCAGGTTCGTAACCTTCAAATTTACCTGTTGTGCCTCTACATGATTAGGGTCGAACTTTGGGGTCGTGATAATTGTATCTGTGTGGAATGAAAAACTATTCTCATTTAAAGTAACGGAATTGATAGTGAAGCCAATGGCCAGATCAAGATCAAGGCTCATTGTATTGGCTTTCTCGTTTACCTCCAAATTTTCAACAGCTTCTTGAATCGTTTTGGAAAAGACATTTAATTGTTGTTGCTCGACAATCACCGTATCCATTTGAATCAACAATGGATCTGACGCAAAAAGAATATGGGTGCCAATAAAATGTTTTAATTGGGAGACAACCTTCATCTCATTACTAAGTGAGTTAAAAGAAAAATCACAATATTCCAGGATCAAGCTATCACATTTTAAGTAAAAGGGTGCTGATGGCTCATCCGATTTTGAGGTATTTGAAAAGGCGTCTATAATAAACTGGATATTTAGTTCTTCGCTTTGATCTTGCGTCAGATGTCCGGAGACACCATTCAGTTTTACTTTCTTCAAATGAAAATCTCCGGAGAGGATATCGAGAAAATTGGTCGTCAGATCAAAACTATCGACTGATAGAATCATCTCGTCATTCGGATCCCAGATTTTCAAGCCTTGTAATTCGGCACACCCAAAGATTGAAAACCTAAGCTGCTGTAACTCTACTTTGGCCCCTAACTGTTCAGACAGGAAACCCGGAATTTTTTTAGAAATATAGTTCTGTACGAATGGGGTGTGAAGGAGTAAAATCAGTGCCAACAGGACTATCAGCAAGCCAAGTACTGACTTCCCCAAAAACCTGAGAATGCGCATGGATCGCCTGTTGCCTTGCATTTAAAACTACCGGATTCCGGACTGATGTTCTTTGAAAGGGCAAAATACGAGAAAAAAGGGAGGGCTTCGTTTGAACAGGGTGAATGGTGAAAGGCGTGAGAGCATTCGCCGTCGCCGAAGCTATGGTCTCTTGCGCCAATTCCGATCGATCAGAAACAGCGACAGAGCACGAACAAAGGATGCAGGAAGCGGAATGAGGGAAGCACATTGAAATACCTACGATCAAAAAGAGCCCCGAAGGGGTGACGTATCTAAGCGTGGGGCACAGCCTCACGAATAAAACAGCACACAATTTCTCAAGCACTGAAGGGTCCCAATCCTTTTTTCCCTCTGGAGTATAAGTGATTAGGATAACTGATTTTGATTCTTATTTTAATCATTTACCATAGCCCCGAAAAGACTCCAAGTACTGCAGGGATTTACCCCCTAGCAAATGGATGATCTATCTGCACCTTTCTGGTTAAAAAAAACCTTTCCATCATACCGCATTGTCTACATAAATAAATTCATCGCTAAAGCTCTATCCTCGACCCTTCCACTGCCATCGCAAAAGGGAAATCTACATCAACAGTATTTTTGAGATGATCATACAAATGATCCAGTTGAAGATCAGTACGCTCCGGGGCGTGATGAGATAAAAGAAGGCGCTTCACTTGTAGGATGGAAGCATATTGTAAAGCATCATTCATCGAACTATGTCCCCAGCCATTTTTTTCTTTGTACTCATCGGCGGTAAAATGGGCATCGTGAAGTAAAAGATCGGTCCCCTTCGCAAGGTCGCTGCCGGACATCCAATTCGGATCTTCGATTAGACCATTGGCTCCTAATGCAGGTTCGTGATCCGGGATATAGGCAAATGATTTATCCCCCTCTGTTACGCGAAATCCAAGCGTAGGTCCGGGATGTAAAATAAATCTTGATTTGATTTTAAACGATCCAATTTCAAAATCATCATTGGCAATTTCATGCACCATGAGGTTGCAAGAAAACTCTCTAAAATAAACCGGTGAAAATGGTGGTGAAAAATATTGGCCTAATCTATTGCGTAAGCTTTGCGTATTACTGGCAGGGCCCCAAATATGTACTTCTGCATCCGGATTAAAAAGTGGTTTGAAAAAACCAAGCCCTTGTATATGATCAATATGAAGATGCGTCAGTAGAATATCGATACGCCGATGACTCAGGTGATCATTAAAATGCAAATTATTAATTCCACTCCCGGCATCCAATACCACCAGCGTATCGTCTGCTTCAATTTGCACACAAGAAGTATTACCTCCATACGCTTTGGTCTCCGGGCTAGAAGTTGGTATGGATCCACGAACGCCCCATAAAGTTATCTTCATTCTTCCGTGGGTCTCCAGAATATCGCAACCGCGCCCAGGAATACACCTGCTCTTCCGATGATAGGATAGGATGAAACTGAAATCTTTTCACTTTTACCCTGTAGACTCTCAATCCAAAATGTCTTAAAATATGGTAATTGATGCGCTAATGTTTTAACGAGCGGAAGTTCTTCCGGAGCTAACAATTCACCATTTTCATCCTTTGATTTAAAAATTGTTCCCCATCGCTCTACAGGCATTTCACCGGTATCTTCATATCGCTCACCCAGGATATCTTCTGCAGGTTCGTTGTAGAATAAAAGATTGCCGGAGGTATCTGTAATAAATACAGGAATCGCCAAACAATCAGCCAATTGGCGATTGAGAATAATTTCAATGGGATATGGCATTTTCCGCTAGTGTAGTCTTAAATTTAATCAATAGTGCTTTCCAAATATAATTATTTATTCAAAAGAAATCAAGTGGTGGCCTTAGAAAACCCAATGAAATAATAAAACACTTTATGTTTATTGAGCACAACGTACGCAATATTGACTCTGTGGTCTGATCAAAATCCGCCCAATCGGAATCGGATTCTTACATTTTGCGCATACCCCAAATTCCTTTGTCCCCACTCGATTTAGCGCACTTTGAAGATTATTTAATTTTTGTTCGGCTTCACGAAGCGCTGATTCAGTAACACTTTTATTATTGATCGCATCCATTCTGGATATGCGACCGATGGCATCATCGGGTTTCACCGGCTGTGTCATTTCTTTGTACTCTTCTATTGTTTGTTCCGTTTTGGTGATCTCTTTTAAGATCAAGGCTCGGATTTCCTCGCTGTTTATATGCTCCATAAGTTAAAAATCAGATGGGTCTAAAGTAATATAAGTTCTTTGGAAATTATGAAGGATTAGAAGGTTAGGGGGTTACAAGGTTATGTAGATGAGAAATATTTAGTCACGCATCGCGTGTGGAAAAGTTGCGTGTCTATTTGGGTTAATGTTTAAGGTTAACGGGATAGAAGATTAAAAGGTTAAGGTTTAAGAAACTCACTCACGCCTAGCGGACGTGATCTACCCCTGAACTACCTCCTTCGTCGGAGTTCAGGGCAAGCGCTGAACTACCTCCTTCGTCGGAGTTCAGGGCAAGCGCTGCACTACCTCCTTC
>JBBKXT010000182.1:0-2693 GCA_037969625.1 Saprospiraceae bacterium | reverse complement strand
GAAAGGGAATCATTAGGGGCTAAAACAACACGCCCATTAGATGAGCTCGCAACAGCTATCACATAGGACCCTTCCACGCCTTGAGATGCATCAGTAGTGATCACCTCATCAATATTTGGTATCTCAATTTCTACCTCTTGTGAAGAGTGGTTTTTGACACTCACCTTTTCCATAAAAACAGCCTGGTCAATGGACGGATAAAAGGTGCGTTTAATTTCTATTTTTAGTTTGGTGATAGACGTAACCTCCAAATATCCATTGATTAAAAAGCTTTGCGGGTACTCAAACAAATCATTGCCATCCGCTTTCAATTTTGGCCAGTCTTTTCCATCAAATGTATGGGCCAGACTTCCATGGGTATTGTTGGGCAGTGTCCGCAGCATTGGAAACACCAGATGGAGGCTGTAATCGAGCTTGCCCGCCTGCACACCATAGTGGAGGATGGATGCCAGTTGAAACCCACTCATTTCGATATGATCCTTGTGGGTGTCGATCTTCTTTGTGTTCCACTCAATTCCGCCTTCGGGTATCAATTGCCAGCGAGAGTCGTTCTGCCCGTTCAGTGGATTGAAGAAAAACAAACCTAAAGCAATAAGCGCAACGGCTTTAATAAATGATATCCGCATTTGAATTTTGACTAATTGGTTATGTCACCCAATGTATCAACTTTTTGGCAGTATGTATAAGGATATGGTTGTTTCACATTCCATTTCGCAAATAAATATACATACTGGAATACCGCTGTGAATAACACCTTTACTATTCGCTATCCAAGTGGCTATTAATTATTTAACAGCCGGCAAGAGAAATCTTTACATGATAAAAGTTGAAGGAAATTACAACGCCATGCGAGCAGTATATTTCCTGTTCATACTTCGGAACCACTGATAGATGATCGCAATACATCCCAAAACAAGGATGGTATAAATCAACGGCGCACTATGCATCGTTTGATAGTAATTGGAATAGCTGATCAATAACCACATGACCGTGGATACTATTCCGGCAAATACAAGGCATTTCGTCAGCGCATGACCGATCACCTGATTGAATCGACTGAGACTCTTTGGGTACTTGTAGAGTATGGACAACCAGTGATCAGATTTCCCTAAATAAACAAATGTAGAAACCTCTCTGAAGGATAGGCCTTCCTCCTCCGGTAGCAAGTCCATCGGCTTGAATACAGAGACATAGAAGGCATAGATAGCATACAGTGACAACAGACCTATGACGATCAACAAAGGTGTCCAGGTTAGCCCCAGCACAGACACAAGCGGATTGGCTTCCTTACTTAGGTCAGGTGTCAATTGGTACGTACAATACGCATCGTAACTTCTTGAAAAAAGAATCCAAATGGTCACGACCGAAAATCTGATGGTCTTTCGCATGTTTAAAAAGGTTGGTGAGAGTTGATTAATAACAAATCCTGAAACGGTCACTGATGTAGATATAGTACCCTCCAATCGACCTACGCACAAAATTCAAATACAAATGCAGGTAGAAAGGAGATAGGATTTTAAATCAATAGCAATATCTATTACCTCTCCCTAATCTTCAAATAATTCAGATTCATCATCATCGTCCCCATCCGTCAGTTCCAATGCCTTCACAGATAATACCGCATTGCCGGCAATACCCTTGATGGAGCCATACATATCAATCGTATTGGCAATGACCTTTTCAATTTGTTTGTCGCGCTCTTTCCAGATGCGGGCCATGGCTCTTTTCTCTTTTTCTAATCCCTCTTTCATCGCAGAGAACCCCTCGACGATCGCCTCGACCTGCATTTTGAAAGTGGTGCTTGTTAGAAAATCATAGAGCATGTGCATTTTGTCACCTTTGTTCTCCTGGGAAGCAAGTGCTCCACTCACCTGAATGACAGATTCTCTAACGACCGTGCACAAGCCTTTAAACTCTTCGTAGGTGCATACCCATACGCCATCCACAATACCCATTCTATCCAGACTCGAAGGCATCGCTTCAGTGACAAGGATACCTACATCCGCCCCTTTCTCACGCATATCCGTTTTGAATTTTTCAATCCACGTCGGCTGAAAATCTTTTGTACGCTTGCTCTCGTAATAGATCTTACCGCAGTTCTGTCGTGTATACGTATTGACGATCTGAATGCAATCACCACCACGCGCACCTTTCTTAATTTCGTCAATCGTATCCAGCGGAAACTGTGCGATGAGCCATTCTTCAATCGCCAGTTCCTGCACTTCCCCCTGCAGCTGCATAGATCCCTGATCCTGCTTGCGCTTCATTTCCTCGGTGAGTTTCTTCTGATCTTCCAACTGCTTTTGAAGTTCTCTAAAGCGCAGTTCGCTTTTCTCCTCTTCAGCCTTCCTCATTTTTTCTTTTTCCACCGTGAGCACGTCATTTAGTTTTTTCTGTGCTTCAGCTTCTGCGAGTTCCCTTAATTCCAATTTCTCGCGTTTCAATTTTTCAATTTCTGCTTTAGATTTGTGAAGCTCGATGACCTGCTTTGATTTTTCATTGAGCTCTTTTTCCATGGCGGCCAATTGTTCCGCTTGTTCTTCCGTCAGCTTGGTTTTAATTTTCAGTTCGAGGGCTTTTCGTTCCTCTTTAAGTTTGATGTCCAATCTTTCCTGAAACAATTCATTCTCTTGCTTTCGCTTTTCTGCAAATTCTTCTTTCGCTTGTTTCAGTGCCTCTACTTCTTTTGAGAG
>JBBKXT010000181.1:0-13295 GCA_037969625.1 Saprospiraceae bacterium | reverse complement strand
ATCTCAAATTCTCCGCAGTTTAAAATGGATAAAGTTGAAACCCCACTGCTGATCCTACACAATGATCACGATGGTCATGTTCCTGTGGAGCAAGGCATTGAATTCTACCTTGCCCTAAGACGTCTCGACAAACCCGCGTGGTTATTAAACTACAGAGGGGAACCACACTGGCCATTGAAGTGGGAGAACCGAAAAGACTTTAATATACGGATGGCTCAGTTTTTTGATCATTATCTCAAGGGAGCAAAAATGCCTGAGTGGATGGCGAAAGGAATTCCTGCTATTGAGCGTGGGATCAATCCGGGGTTGCGGTTAGTGGATTAGATGATTAGGGGTTTAATGTGTAAGGAATAAAGTACTCCCTCCTCACTTTCTAAACGATTTCTCGCAAAGGCGCAAAGACGCAATCCCGATGTTTGGTAGGAGCAAAGTAGATTTTCGATAGTGGCTAATTTCGTAATTTTTACTTCCGCTACAACGGAACATTACTCATCCCAGGTCACGATTATTTTTCCGATAGATTTTCGGGCTTGCATATACGCTTGTGCATCACCTAAATTTTCCTGTGAGAAAACTTTTCCGATATGTGGTTGTAACACACCCTTCTGATACAATTCGGCTACGCCTTTGAAAGAAACTTCCAGCGTATCCGGTTTATGATCGCCTATCACGAGCATATTGACACCTATCAGGCTTTGTGATTTTCCTAAATAAGAAATTGGTGAAAACCATCCAAAACCGAGGGCGAGTCTTATTAAGTTGATTATTCCTTTTTTCCCGCTGAGGGCCGCTGCACCAAGGGTGACAATTCGACCGCCAAAGGATAAAATAGATTTTGCTTTTTTTACTGAAGACCCACCTATATTATCAAATACAACATCTACTCTACCATTGAAATGTTTCTTGACATAATCAATATAGGAGGTATGATGGTGATCAATGACATGTCGAACACCTAGGTTTTTGAGATAGGCTACTTTTTCTTCTCCACCAACCACGCCGATGACGGTGCATCCTTTCCACAAAGCGATCTGAATTAATGCAGTGCCCAACCCACCTGCTGCGGCATGTATTAGGACTTTTTCTCCCGGCATGAGTTCCTGACAAATCACTGCTGCATGATAAGCTGTGACACATTGAGTGGCCAAAGCACACCCTACTCCAATCTCGGCCTCATCAGGTAAGTGACTGACCGCCTTCGCACTAGAGACAGCGTATTGGGCATAACCACCAAAGCGTGTTAGCGCAAAGACCTTGTCTCCCTTTTTAAATTGGTCAACATCCGGCGCTACCTCATCAATAATGCCCTCCACATCATAACCAATCACGCAGGGCAATGGTGGGCAACCTCGATAAAGTCCTTGTCGAGCCATGATGTCAGCATAATTCAGTCCATAAGCTTTGACTTTGATGCGAACTTCTCCCGGACCAATCTGAGGGATCGGCAATTGCTGCAGCTCAAACGATTGGTGAGGGTTGCTGTTTTTGACTAAAACCTGCGCTAACATCATTAGGATTTCGCTTTTTGTAAATGGAAAAACACAATTATTTCATCGTGAATTGACAAAACCAAGTTAGCGAAACTTCGAGGCTTGATCGGTCAAATAAAATTATTAATATTCAAATAGAATTATTATATAATGTATTAATCATTGTTTTACAACTAATTGCAATCATAATTTGAAAAACAAGGCCAAAACCTACCAGGTAACCCCAACTCCTATCTGATGCATCATCCTAGCTCCGGAGCAAATCTACCTCACTCTTCACCCCATTCAATATTGGTTTCCATGCCTATTTATATCATTTAGAATCCGATGGCATCTAAACTCAAATTAAATACAAACCTACGAGGGTATTTCAATGTATAAACCTCTGTTTTTAATACCTTTGCATTACATAAACATCTTATATAATGAAAAACGCTTTCCTCCTTACAATTCTTGCACTTCTCTTTAGCTTACAAGCCTGTACCAATAAACCTCATGATGCTTCTGTCGCAGCGAACCCATGGTTAATACATAAGGCTGTTGAGAAAACCACAGAAATTATTGTTCTGGACATCTTCTCTCCGGTCGTTGCCGGTCGAATTTATGCTTATTCAAATATTGCCTTTTACGAAACCGTCAGACAAGGCCATCCTGAATACCGTTCTCTGGCTGGTCAACTCAGAGATCTGACAGAAATACCTGCAGCTCCAACGGATGGATCTGTGGATATAAATCTGGCGGGATTACATGCTTATGCCATGGTTTCTAAGGCCATGATATTTTCTGAATTTGAGATGGATGATTTTTTAGCCGCTACGTATGCGGATCTAAAAGAAAAAGGAGTTTCTGAAGAAGTTTTTAATGCTTCTATTACCTATGGTCAGGAAGTAGCAAATCATATTCTAGCGTGGGCAAAGAATGACATGTATGCAGAGACAAGGAGTTTTCCAAAATATACCATCAACGACGACCTCGCGAGATGGCAGCCTACTCCACCGGCATTCATCGAAGCAGTAGAACCGCATTGGCGTGAGATCAGACCCATGGTGATTGATAGTGCTAATCAATTTTCACCCACTATCAATACTGAGTTCAGTACGGACAAAGAATCTGTTTTCTATAAAGAGGCTATTGAAGTGTATACGGCCATTGATTCAAGCAAAGATGAACGTCTTGAAATCGCTAATTTCTGGGACTGTAATCCATATATAATGCATCAGCAAGGCCACCTGATGGTTGCCTCAAAAAAGATAACGCCCGGTGGACATTGGATGGGTATCGTTGGCTTGGTGACTCGTAAAGCTGAGCTTGACATTGTCGGAACTGCGGAAACCTACGCCCTGGTTGCCGTCGGTTTGTTTGATGGCTTTATAAGTTGCTGGGATGAAAAATACAGATCCAACCTAGTTCGTCCGGAAACTTACATCAATCGATTTGTTGATCCTGATTGGGAACCTGCTCTTCAGACGCCGCCATTTCCGGAACACACTAGTGGACATAGTGTAATTTCAACAGCCTCCTCAATTATTCTCACAGATTTATTTGGCGACAACTTTGCTTTTGATGACAGCACCGAAGTGCCTTACAATCTTCCTGTCAGAAGTTTTAGTTCCTTTTATGAAGCAGCAGCTGAAGCTTGTATCAGCCGATTCTATGGTGGCATTCATTATATGCCTTCTATTGATTATGGAATTGATCAAGGCAAAAATGTCGGCGAGTATATTCTGGCGAATGTTGATACACGCGTCAATTGAAAAGGAATCACAACCCACTCGTTTTACTTTTCGTGTCATACAAGTGAATTTGTAATGACCACCCTTCCTGTATGTTTTATCATCCAGATCAATTGAGAAATTATGAAATATAGAATTGAAAAAGATAGTATCGGACCTGTCAAAGTACCCGCTGATGTTTATTGGGGTGCTCAGACACAAAGGAGCAAGGATAATTTCAAAATAGGTGGTCAACAAATGCCAATGGAAATCATTCGCGCATTTGCTACGCTTAAAAAAGCAGCTGCATTGACCAATGCGGATCTCGGCGTCTTGCCAAAAACAAAAGCCCTGTTGATAGGAAAGGTTTGTGATGAAATCCTTCAAGGATTGTTGGATGATCAGTTTCCATTGGTCGTTTGGCAAACCGGATCAGGCACCCAATCCAATATGAACCTCAATGAGGTGATTGCCAATAGGGGTCATGTGATCAAGGGTGGCAAACTCGGTGATGACAAAAAGCATCTTCACCCAAATGATGATGTCAATAAATCGCAGTCCTCTAATGATACGTTTCCCACGGCGATGAGCATTTCTGCCTATAGCTTTCTGATTGAAAACACTTTGCCCGGGATAGAATTACTTCAAAATTCGTTGGCTACAAAAGCTGAAGATTTTAAGTCTGTTGTAAAAATCGGGCGTACACATTTAATGGATGCTACCCCATTGACGCTGGGACAAGAGTTTAGTGGATATGCCGCACAACTTGAGCATGGCATCAAAGCTGTTAAGAATACACTGGCGCATTTACGAGAACTTGCACTAGGTGGAACAGCCGTTGGAACTGGCTTGAATGCACCAAAAAATTACGATAAGAAAGTCGCTAAAAAGATTGCTGAATTAACCGGTCATCCGTTTATCACTGCGAAGAATAAATTTGAATCTCTGGCAGCACATGATGCTATTGTAGAAGCTCATGGGGCCTTAAAAACAGTGGCTGTTTCGCTCAACAAAATAGCGAATGACATCAGGTTGCTTGCATCGGGTCCTAGAAGTGGCATTGGTGAAATAAATATCCCATCCAACGAACCGGGGTCTTCCATCATGCCCGGCAAGGTCAACCCTACACAATCAGAAGCTATGACCATGGCGATGGCTCAGGTGATGGGAAATGATGTGGCCATTAATGTTGGAGGCATGCAGGGTCACTTTGAATTGAATGTCTTTAAACCTGTGATGATCTATAACTTCCTTGTGTCCGCGCGATTGATCGGTGACGCATGCAGAAGTTTTGTGGAACACTGTGTCGATGGGATCGAACCTAATCACGCTCGCATCAAAATGCACTTAGATAATTCACTGATGCTGGTCACCGCACTCAACACGCATATTGGTTATGATAAAGCTGCTGAAATAGCAAAGAAAGCGCACAAAGAAGGGACCACCCTTAAAGAATCTGCCATCAAGTTGGGCTACCTGACTGCTGAGCAATTTGACAAATGGGTACGCGCGGAGGATATGGTTTAATCAGGATAATTACAATTCATGTTTTTGTAGCATCGTAATATCCATATTTCTATTTCTTTACGGCTTCAGCAATTTTAGCAATTATAAAGGAAAGGTATAGAATCACCAATATAAGTATACATCCTTTCGCAACAAGATCACCCCACTTTGTATAAAACGTAATTCTCGTTTCCGGAATAATCGTTCCGCTGATAGCAGTGGTTTCACCATAAAGCGTTGGTTGATGAATGCGTCCATTGATATCAATAAAACAAGAAACACCTGTATTCGCACTACGCGCGATGGGTCGTCGGTGCTCAATGGCTCGTAAGGTGCCCAACTTGAGATGTTGGATGTGACCAGGTGTATCATCCCACCATCCATCATTGGTCACGATAAACAAAGCAGTCGCTCCATTGCGTACATAACCACCGGTATAATCACCATAAATGGATTCGTAACAAATCACAGGCGCGACATTCAGCGAACCGCCGGAAAAGACATCTCTCGTTTTTTGTTTGGTGTGTCCTTCCAATGTTCCACCCAATTTGTCAATCAGTGGTTCGAGAAAAAACAAAACTTTTCTGAAAGGAAACATCTCAGGTCCCGGCACGAGTTTGGATTTAAAATATATATCGTAGTCACTTTCTCTTGATGTCAATTGCATCGCTGAATTCTGGATATCCCAGTAAGTGGAATCTCCTTCATCGTTTACATGGACTCTATAACTCGCACCTTCTAATTCATCTTTCTCCAGTATACGAAAGGTGGCGATCCCGGCTATCAAACGCAGATTGGGAAATGAATCGACCAGACTTTGGCACATATTAATAGCCGGATTCTCCCTAAAAGAATTAAGTCTTATCCGATCAAAACTAGTTTCCGGAAATACTAAATATTCCGTTTCAGGATTAATTATGCCAAAAGACAAATCTGCAAATCGTTTAGACTGAATCCGTTCCGGTATGGTGAACTTCTCATAATGTGGTTCGTAGTTGGGTTGGATGATGGCAACTGTCACTGGTTTGTTCTGACTTTCATGTGTGTGGCTTCCAATCCACCAGGATATCAGCAAGGGGATGATCACAATGCCTGCGAATTGCGCGATCTGTCCTTTGGTCAATTTCTTTCGATGTACATATAAAGTATAACCCACCAGATTGACTAAAAGCACCCACAGAGAACCACCAAATGCACCAACATATTCATACCATTGAATCGCCCAGAGATATTCGCTTAATGCATTTCCATGAGCGAGCCACGGCCATGAGATATCCCAAAAATGATGCGTGTACTCAAAAGCAATCCATATCGAAATAAAAATCAGCGCTGATAACTTTGGATAAAACTTACGGCTCGTTACATGAATAATTACTATTACACTAGCCATGATCGCCGCATTCAAAAAATTAGCTACAATGCCTGCAAAAAAAGCAGTGTTCATCACCCAGAATGTGGCAATGACATTCCACAAAACAAATGCGTGAAAGGAGAATAAAAATAGCTGCCCTGATTTTATTTTCTGATCCTTTTTGAATATTCCATCCTCCATCAAAAGCATAGGTATCCAGGCAAAAAATACCAGCCATGTCAAAGGTGACGGTGGAAAACCTAAACCGAGCATAGTGCCGGACAAAGTGGCTAATCCAAGCCATTTTCTTTTATCTGAATCTTTTGGAAACAAGAATAGTACACCGGATAACCAAAAGGAAAGAATCATCACCAACGGCCACCAACCCCAAAGTGGTGTGGTATACATCTGCCAGGACGCAAAACTGCCAAGTAAAATCAGCAGCATACCCGCTACACGGCGAACAGTCTTGGAAAGAAGGAAATCAGGAAAAGCTCCGGTCATAAGTCAGGTCATGCACTTTGTATTCAAAAACAGACTGGATAGCAAAAGGTTACTATTCAGGCAACAAGATACAAAGCCATATGGAAGGGAGGATTACCCGATTGACATACCACTGTCCTCATTGGTGGCCTGTACGAAATGTAGCTTACCATCGCCTGACTCAGCCATCAGAATCATTCCTTCTGATTCTACACCTCTTATTTTTCGAGGTTCGAGATTTGCAAGAATAACTACGTTTCTCCCCGGAAGTTCTTCCGGTTTATAATGTTCGGCTATTCCGCTGACGACAGTTCGCATGGCCCCGTTGACTTCAAGGGTAAGCTTGAGTAATTTATCTGCCTTCGGCACCTTTTCTGCATTGATGATTTTTGCTGTTCGCATATCGAGCTTTGCAAAATCATCATACGTTATCGCAGGCTTAGCGGGTGCAGCAGGTTTAGAAGTTTCTTTCGTATTAGGTGATTCCGGTTTTGCCATTGCATGGAGTTTGGCGATCTGCTCATCTACCCATGTGTCTTCAATTCTGGCAAACAAATGTTCCGGTTGATTTAATTTGTGATCATCAGCCACTAACAACTCTCCGTTTGCCAATGCATCCATATGTTCTACCCATGATCCTTGTTCGGTCAATGGTTCCAGTGCCAGTAGTTTTCTCATTCGTGCAGAAGCATTTGGCATAAAAGGATGTATGGCCAGGCTAAGTGCTGCGACATATTGGATGCACAAATTAAGGACCACGGCTACTGTCGCGGGTTCTTCCTTAATTGCTTTCCAAGGTTCATTAAACTGTAATATTTGATTGCCTGCAGAGGCAATGTCTAAGACGGATTTTAATCCGTTTCTGAATTCATACTTTGAAATGGAATCTTGAACGGACCACATGCGATCGAAGAGATCCATCATCTCCACTTCATGCCAGGAGGCTTCATCATTTCCTCGTGCGCCTACAATCGGTTCATCTTCATCGAAGGCAGGTACATTTCCATCATAATATTTATGTGTCAGCACCAACACGCGTTGAACAAAATTTGCCAGGTTGCCCACCAAGTCTGAATTCACATCAGACTGATAGCCTTTCCAGGTAAACTCGGCATCTTTTTGTTCCGGCATATTCTTCGTCAGCACATAGCGAAGGGCATCTGTCTGATCCGGATTGTCACTTAAAAACTCATCGACCCAAATCGCCCAATTGCGTGAGGTAGATATTTTTTGTTCTTCGAGATTTAGAAACTGATTTGCAGGTACATTGATCGGTAGATTGTAGTCTCCGTGTGCTTTTAATATAGATGGGAAAATCAGGCAATGAAAAACGATATTGTCTTTTCCGATAAAATGGACCAGTTGACTATCAGGGCTTTGCCAGTAATCTTTCCAATCTTTTCCATTATCTATCGCCCATTGTTTCGTTGCTGAAACATAACCGATGGGTGCATCCATCCAAACGTACAATTTCTTGCCTGCTGAATCCTTAATTTCATGTGGAACATCCACACCCCAATCGAGGTCTCGAGTCATCGCTCGCGGCTGCAATCCGCCGTCCAACCATGATTTGCATTGACCGATCACGTGTGTTTTCCAATCGGATGGAACGTGATGTTCTTCGCCATCAATGGTTCCTTCTTCTATCCACTCCCGTAGCCATCCTTCATATTTATCAAGAGGCAAATACCAGTGTTTTGTTTTTCTTAATTCAGGTTTTGATCCTGTGATAGTAGAAAGTGGATTGATCAGTTCCAGTGGGCTTAATGAAGAACCGCATCGTTCGCATTGGTCTCCATAGGCATCCGGATTGCTGCATTTCGGACATGTTCCTTTGATATATCGATCTGCCAAAAACTTTCCGGCTTCTTTATCAAAATATTGTTCTGATTCTTCTTCGATAAATTCCCCTTTACTAAACAAAGTTCTGAAGAATTCCTGTGCGGTTTTGTGATGAAGTTCAGAGGAGGTACGATGATAAATATCAAATGATATTCCTGCTTTCTGAAAAGTACTTTCAAAAAGTGAATGATACTTGTCGATAATAGCCTGTGGGGTTGAATTTTCCTTTAGGGCTCTGATTGTAATAGCCGCTCCGTGTTCGTCGGAACCGCATATAAAAGCAACGTCATTATCGAGCATGCGGAGCATACGTACGTAAATGTCCGCGGACAGGTATGCACCGGTGAGATGTCCTATATGGAGTGGTCCATTGGCATACGGCAATGCCGATGTCACGATATATCGCTGGGGGGGATGGATCATAACTTGTGTAATCGAGCCACAAAGTTAAAAATATTTGTTTGCGAACCTATCCCTTGCAAAAAAGCAAGGGGCATTGAGCGAAGGGCGAAGGGCATAGAGCATAGAGCATATCGTAAAGCAGCTCCGATTTTCACTCACGCCTGGCGGACGTGATCTCCCCCCCCTGAACTACCTCCTTCGTCTGAGTTCAGGGCAAGCGCGGAACTACCTCCTTCGTCTGAGTTCAGGGCAAGCGCGGAACTACCTCTTTCGTCTGAGTTCAGGGCAAGCGCTGAACTACCTCTTTCGTCTGAGTTCAGGGCAAGCGCTGAACTACCTCCTTCGTCGGAGTTCAGGGCAAGCGCAGTGCTTCGATTTTCACTTGCCGGTGTCTGAAGCAACTGACCATATGATCATTATACATCCCGACTGCTTGCATAAAGGCATATATTATAGTTGAACCAACAAAGCTGAAGCCTCTCTTTTTCAAGTCTTTGCTTAATGCATCACTGATGGCTGAAGTGGCTTGAAAGTCTTCCGGAGATTTTAGTTTGTTATTTATTGGTTTTCCATCAACAAAGGACCATAGGTGCTGGCTAAAATCAATCCCTTGTGCTTGCATATCAAGATAAGCTTGTGCATTTTTACGGACGGAATATACTTTCAATCGATTGCGGATAATTCGCGTATCCAATAATATTTTTTCCAAACGCTTATCGGTGTATCGAGCATTTTTCTCCGGATCCAGTCCATCGAATACCGCCATATAGCCTTCCTGTCGTTTAAGGATCGTGATCCAAGAGAGGCCTGCTTGTGCTCCATCGAGGATGAGTTTTGCAAAAAGGGCTTTGCTGTCATATTCCGGGACACCCCAGACTTTGTCATGGTATTCTACATAGATCGGATCAGTTCCACACCAATGGCAGCGGGTGAGTTCTTTGTTTTTCATTTGCCTTTCAGGTTGGAAGGTTTGTGCTATAGATCATGGTAGTCCTTTGGATTGTGATCTTTTTATAAAGATTTCACCCCTACGGGGTTTTTGATTTGTCTATCATTTTGTTTTTCTATATAAAAATGTCACCCCGTCGGGGTTTTGATTTATCTGGTGGTTTGCTTTTCTATAATAATGTCACACCGTCGGGGGTTTTGATTTTCACATGCTGACCGCAGCCAACTTTCACTCCTCACCTTTCGCGTCTCCTATCTCGCGTCCCATGGTCGCTTTTTCCGATGGATCGGAATTGGCGGCGGTGACTCGCGTCTTTCGACTCATTCAAAATTATTATTCCAAAATACTAAACGTACCTCCTTCCCTGCAATCAACTTCCCCTCGGTTCATGACCATATTTTCAATGCCACCTGAAATGACCACTGCTCCTTCAATGATGATTGTTCCTTCGTTTATGAAAGGGCCATTCACATTAAGAATGGCACCCACAGGAATTGTGATAACGGCTCCTTCTGCAACTGTCAAGCCAGACAATGTATAAGTATCCACTGCTAAAACCACGCAATTTGATTCCGGACAACTACATGTATTGATACACACTGTATCTGCTATAGATGGAAGTTCGCCGGAAAGCCAATTATTAGGATCATTCCAATCCTGGTTATGGCCACCTAACCAGATGGCGGCTGAAGGCTCTTCAGGAATTGGAATTGTATCGCCAAAATAGGCCAGGATCTCTGTATCGCTGACATCATTTTCATTTAACAAATTCAGTCCAATCCATTCGGCTGGAAAAGTTGCCGTTTGTAATTCAAGGAAATCATAAGTGGTAATAATATTTGGACTGAATGGCATCCCGGGATTTGAGCTGGGATCCGGCTCTAAATCATTATTCAGCACATGACTATTATGAAAGGAAGGCTCATAAGTAAATACTTTATTCCAGTCGGTGTAAGTCACCATGCCAACCTGCACGGTATCCTCCAGATCATTGCGATGATATCTGTGGTGGACCTCCCATGCTTCTCCGGGAAATCTGGACAACACAAGAACGTAAGGATGTATCCGAATCATTCGAATATCAACTACATTCGTATCAATAGAAGAGACTAATAAAGTGGAGGCGCTATTAATGGTTGATTTGACTTCAAAGTGTGGTGCGGGGCATCCGGGACAAGATGGGTGATTATTGGCCGCACGACCCAATGACAGAAATACATAGTCTTCCTGGCCAGGAGCCCAATCATTGAGACCTTGTGTCATGGTTTTGGGATTTCTAACCATAATGCCTCCTAGGCTATAGGCCGATCCGGGTATATCGTCAGCGGCTCTGTTTGTAACAGTAATATTTGTGGTTAAAACAAAATCTCCTGATGTCATTTTATACATCAGCGGCCCTCGCCAGTTGGCATACCAACTCACAGTATAGGGCATCAGCATCATTCGTCCGGGGTATGTTTGGCTGATATCATGGCTTTCCAGTGCTTGAATATCCCAACCTTCCGATACTTGAAGGTCTGTCCACGCCTCTAAACCACATATATTGTCAAAGTGATCTACCCATTGGGCATTCAAATCAACAGACAATAGGCTTATGGTAAGCCAAAAGGTCAAAAGATAGCGTAGTGTGCTCACTTTATAAAAATAACACATAAAATCCATCTATCAAGTATCAAAGTAGCAATTATCAAATACAGGACGCAAATCAGTCAGAAACTGACCAAAATCACTTCATTTGGCCCTTTCTCTGAGGTCAAAATCGTACTTTTGGCAAAAAGAAAACAAGATGCCGATCTATCATAAACTTGGAAAGATTCCCCCAAAGCGACATACAATCTTTGAAAAGCCCAATGGAGGTATCCATTATGAGCAACTCTTTGGGACCATTGGGTTTGATGGCATGTCTTCCCTACTCTACCATATCCATCGGCCGACGCAGGTCCGCAGTATTGCAGATCCAATTGATGTCAAGCCAAAAATTGCTGTAGCGCACAATTTAAAAGCGATGCTTCTCAAAGGCTTTGAAGTTCCGCAAGAAGCAGATTGGCTTAAATCTAGAAAAGCGCTATTGGTCAATAAAGATGTGCATATTGGATTGGCTGCTCCGACGAAGTCTCTTCGTGAATATTTTTATAAAAATGCGGACGCCGATGAGATGATTTTTGTGCACCGAGGCACAGGTACCCTCCGCACTTTTTTGGGAAATATCAAATTTGAATATGGTGATTACCTGATTATTCCTAGGGGGATGATCTACCAGATTGATTTTGACACAGACGACAATCGATTGTTGTATGCAGAATCCTTTCATCCGATCTATACCCCGAAACGTTATAGAAATTATTTCGGACAAATGTTAGAGCATTCGCCTTATTGTGAACGCGATTACATACTCCCAACGGAACTTGAGACCTACGATGAAAAAGGAGATTTTCTCATCAAGGTAAAGAAGCAAGGGTATCTGCATGAATTGGTATACGCAACACACCCTTTTGATGTCGTTGGTTGGGATGGTTATAATTTCCCCTACGGATTTTCGATTCACAATTTCGAACCAATTACAGGGCGCATCCACCAACCACCTCCAGTGCATCAAACTTTTGAGACGAAGGCTTTTGTTATTTGTTCATTCTGTCCACGCTTATATGATTATCATCCGAAGTCGATTCCTGCGCCCTACAATCATAGCAATATCGATTCAGATGAAATGCTTTACTACGTCGATGGTGATTTTATGAGTCGTAATAATATTCAGCCTGGACATATTACATTACATCCTTCAGGAATTCCGCATGGTCCTGCACCTGGCGCATATGAAAGAAGTATCGGTCAAACGGTCACAGAAGAACTTGCCGTAATGATTGATACGTTCGCGCCACTGATGGTGACACAAGAAGCAGTGGCGATTGATGATGGGCTGTACTATAAGTCATGGGTGGAGTAGATAGTAGTGTTCCGCTGTGGCGGAAGTGAAGTTTGAACACACACTTTCAACAACCAACTATAGGATATGCGACACTCGATTTTTATTCAGTTACATTACCACCCTACACACTAAACACTACACCCTACACTTTAAACAATCCACAAACAACAAATATGACTTCCTGGATAAATATTCCTGAGCAATCAGATTTTTCAATTTATAATATTCCTTTTGGTATCGGATCGACAGGTGGTGCACCTTTTGTGTGTACACGCATCGGTGATCAGGTATTAAATCTAAATTTAGTAGCTACTACTGGTTTCTTTGATGAATTGATGAGTGACATGCGTGTTTTCAATCAAGCAACTCTCAATGCTTTTATTGCGCTTGGAAAACCGGTCACCAATGCTGTTCGGTTAAAAATTCAACAAACAATGGCTGATCAAAACTCTCCGTTAAAAGACAACGCCTCAGTATTCATTGCCTCTCAAAAAGTGGAGATGCACCTGCCTATTGCGATTGGAGACTACACTGATTTTTATTCCAGCATCGAACATGCTACGAATGTTGGCAAAATGTTTCGCGATCCGGACAATGCACTTCTTCCAAACTGGCGCCATTTGCCGGTGGGTTA
>JBBKXT010000180.1:0-11743 GCA_037969625.1 Saprospiraceae bacterium | reverse complement strand
TATAGTGGAAGGCAAAACCTGCCCATACCACTTATGTATTGGAATTTTGGTAGTGCATTGGAGCTGGGCATGGCAGATGGTGATGACAGCAACTATCAACGGTTTTTATCTCTGGATGGGAAGACGATTGGAGTACATAATACGGGTAGATCGGTGTTTATTGGAGAAGGAGCGGGAGCAAATGATGACGTCGATGATAATCAAAATGTAGCTATAGGTGACTCCGCATTGTATAATAATCAGAGTGGAAATCACAGCGTAGCGATTGGGAAAAACGCACTCTTTTCCAGCACTTCTGATGGAAACAATGTAGCCATTGGGTTTCAGTCTGGAAATCAAACAGACGGAGGTATCAATAATGTGTTTATTGGTCATTATAGTGCGGCTTCAAACGAAACCGGTCGGGATAATGTATTCCTCGGAAAAAGTGCCGCCTGGCGGTCAACCGATGCCGACTTTAACACTGTGATTGGTGGGAATGCTGGGGGATATTTAATTGATGGTACATACAATACTATGATCGGTCACACGGCAGGATATGGCACATTGGATGGTGACTGGAATGTATATATCGGGACCAATGTCGCTGCTAATATGGCTGGTACACCAAATAGTGAAAACGTATTGATTGGGGGTGGGTCTGGATTGCAGGAGCCGGGAAACAAGAATACCGTTATTGGATACCTAGCTGGAGTAAATGTTGAAGGGCTAAGAAACGTCATCATTGGCCATCGTGCAGGTTCCTCGCTTGACAGCTTTAATAATAGCATTATTATTGGTGCTGATGCCGGAGAAGACTTGTCACGTGACAATACCCTCATCATAGACAATACAAACACGGTTGCGCCATTAATTTACGGCGAGTTTGACAACAATTTCATCCGGATTAATGGATCACAAGATATTACCGGAGAATTGAATATTGACAAAACTGGAGTCGCTATGCGTGTAAACCATGATGAAGCGCTCTGGTATGATGGCAGTTATTTTAGTTGGGGTTATGGAGCTGATCACAATTATTCCGGCCGACCGATGACAATTGGACCATTCGAGGGAAGTACGACGCCATTTGCTCAATTGCATGTTATTGATGATGGCTTTACTTATCTACAAGTTGAATCTCTCGATGGTGATGCCATCCTACAACTTTCAGGAAATACAAATTCACCCTCGATCGGTTGGACCATGCGTCGTGATGTCTCAGATGGAGGCAAGTTGCAATGGAGGCATGATGATTTCTCCAAGATGACCATGACCCCCAGTGGCAATCTTGGACTCGGTATGACGACCCCTTCCCACAAACTTGAGGTGTTGGGTACGTTCAAACAATCCGCTGTGCTAAATGGAGCTTACAACTTTGTTGCCAAAATCGAGAATTCCGGAAATGACAATTCCTCCCCAAATGACGCTTTATTAGTAAAGGGAGGACATGATGTATGGGCTGGAGGACAAAGTTCCAGCCTGATCGAATTTCATCGCCCGGATGAAACCTACCTCGGGCGAATTTGGCAAAATGGACCAAATTCGCTTGCGCTGGCTACGTCTTCTGATGAGCGTCTAAAAAGCTATATCGTGCCAACACATTATAGTCTACAAGATTTACTTGAAATTGAGGTCAGAGATTACTATTGGAATTCAGATACTGACCATAAACACCTTAGTACTGGCTTTATTGCTCAGCAATTATATAAACACTACCCTAATGCCGTTAATGTAGGAGGAGATGATCCTGTTAAGCGGCCATGGGCAGTCGATTATAGCGCCCTGACACCACTGTTGGTACAAAGTGTACAAGAGCAACAGGAACTCATTCTTGCGCTGCAAAAAGACAATGATGATTTACGCACCCGATTGGATGCATTAGAAAAACATCTGACGGCTAGTGTAAGTAAAGATTGATCAGGACAGCCTTGCAGGAATTGGTTTGAATAATAAAATGCAGCCTTTAGTTTAACGATTAACGTCCTATTGGGCTCCTGATCCCAAGTTCAATGATTTGTATTTTTAACGTTGAGTTTCCAATAGGCCTGATTTATTTCGTAGTTGTTAAACTTGCATAAACTGAATTTACCAATTCATCTAAGGTTTTCCCTAACGAATCAACGTGATGTCTCCTATGAATTGAACCATCTGGCCATCCGGTGACCGCAATCGAACCATATATACAAATACTGCCGGATTCAACGTCTGTCCATTAAAGCGACCATCCCATCCCTGAAAATTCATAAGGTCTTTGTCCAATGCCGAATAAACCATGGTACCCCATCGATCAAAAATCAACAACTCTTCCAACCTCACATTCGCAAGCTGACTACTGATCGTCCAGTAATCATTGATGCCATCATTGTTCGGTGAAAACACATTCGGAACATATACCTGATGCTGAAGTACACTGAATAAAAAAACACTTGCATTCAATATATACTGACACCCTTCACTATCTGTAATTTCAATTTGTATCGTAGTATCAACTGGTGATTGAAACCACGAAGAAGGACAGGTTGCACAATGAAACAATCCGTTTGGCTGCCATGAGAAAACCAACCCCAGCTCAGCAACATCTCCTTCAACCTCCACAAAGACACTATCCCCGGCAGGAAGATAATATGGATCAGCCAGGGTGAATGTCAATGGCAAATAGGCTACCAATGAAAATGTATCTGAATTTTCACATTGATGGCCATCTGTGACATGCACGATATATACACCTTCCGGTAAATGCGTGAGTAAAGAGTCTCCATCAATTCCTTCCCAATGTATATTAAATGGATCCGTACCGGCAAGATTGATTTGAATTGATCCCATTTCAGAACAGCTCCAATCTACAACTCCATCAATCTGCGGCAAAGGAAAATGAGTGACATACACATCCACCAGGGTATCACAATTTGTCAAAGGATCCGTATGAACAAAAGAATACTGTCCTTCATCTGTCAGCCATGTACCATCAAATAAAAGTGTATCCCCAGGACAAAAAGATTCCTGAAAAATTTGAATGACCGGGAGGCAGTTATTCCCCAAAAGAAAGGCAACAGAAACAAAACCGCATAACGTGTCTACTAGTATTTCCTCACCATAGATCTGTACAAAACCCGAAGGTAATTGGAATGTATCAACCTGAATGTGGTACGCTGATGCGATCAACCTTGAATTAATTTGACCCGTTGCTCCTGTCCATAACGTAGCGGTAGTGCCTGAAGGCAATGGGGAAATCAACACTGGAATATTCGCCATTAGTGTATCTAAAGGTGACACAACTCCGTTTTGATCTACATCCGACCATACTTGTATGTTGAGATCCATACTATCCGGTGTCGTTATGATTACTTGAAAAACAGAATCACATCCGGACTCCCCAATCATGTGCATTTCAAAAATTCCGTTTTCAACCCAAATACTATCACCCACCATCATCGTATCACCAGGACAAAGTTGTGCATGGACGTCAGGACCGGAGTTGGTGCAATTAACTTCAAGAAGCAGGCGCACCACAACACTATCATCGCAAGTCGCCATGTCGACATCAATACTATCAATGATCACCGTATAAATCGAAGAAAGCAATGTCCGGTCAATCGTTGCCAAATAACTCGTCGCCGGATAATCCGCAAAGACAAAATATCCCGGAGCGTTTGTTTCTGTCTGACCTTTGTGAAGACCATCATCAGACAAAATTTGCACAGGTATCCCGGGCAAAAGTTTATCCGCCGCACTTATGATTCCATCTCCATCCTGATCCAGCCATGTTTCAACAGTGACACTCCCTACTCCTGTATAAAGGGTCACATACAAAGGATCAGAAATGGAGGTGCATCCATTCATCGTCGTTATTTCAAAAGTGTACACACCATCAGAAAACACACTAATGGTTTGATTCCACTGATTACCGGTTAAAATGGGTATTCCATCCCTGTAAAGTGTGAAGTGGGCTACATCGCTGATCGGTGGAAGACATAGTGAAAGTGGATAACAAGCTGTAACACATCCGGCAGGTAGCTGATCCATCGGAGCAGAGGGAGATATTTCTATGGTATTACTCGCTGATGAGCATCCATACATATTTGTTGCCGTGACATAATACGACCCTGCATTATCAACCACAACTGAAGTTCCGACCTGACCATCTGACCACAGATAGGTCACTCCGGATTGTGGATTTGTGATCGTCAGGAGATTGTCATTAAAACTACATCCGGGTCCGGCCTCCAATGCGATCAAAGGCATAACAGGAAGTTCATGTATCAAAACATGAATAGACGCACTGTCCGAAAGACATCCTGATTGCGCATCAAATACTTGAACAGAGAACATATAATCTCCCGGGATTGGTAGATTGCCCCCTTCATTAGTAAACTGAATGCGCTGCTCATTAGAATTTATATTCCAGGCATATGTTACCGTTCCAGTGGAGAAAGCCTGAATTTCAAATTCTTCACCCGCACATAATTCGATAGAAGACATCCATGGACCATAGGTATCTAACTCCCGAAACTCCCGCGCCTGAATGATAACGATTGGTTTGGGGCTCACCGAAATAAAAACAGGTGGAGGACTATACGAACAATGCATGGCATCATACATGAGAAGGTCATATAGTCCGGCATCCATTACGTGTATGGCATTGTCGGGCTGACCTGTATTCCACGCCCATTCAACACCTCCTGCAGGTGCTGTCAACAAAGCAGAATCACCTGCACAAATTCTTGTGTCCGGATCAACCGATATGATCCCGGTCATGTTGTTTGGATTTATATTGACTGGAGTAGCAGCCTGTCCGGGACAACCAAAAATATCCTCGGCTTGAACCATTGCTGGATAATTTCCGGAGGTGGCATATGTGTGTAAAGCATAAGCGGATAAAGCAATATTTTCCATACCGCTGGCAGGATCTCCAAAGTCCCATTGGATACCATAAAAATCACCGGCCAGATTAAAGGCCATGGCTTCATCTTCACAGTATTCCGTTTCAAAGACAGGTAATAATTGAGGTCCTTGCTGTACCGTGATCGTTTGCACCGATGACACACTGCATCCACTCGCCATCGTAATCATCAGCGTAACCGTAAATGTACCGGATGTGGAAAAGTTGTGCGAAGGATCTTGTTGGTTCGACAAATTAGAAGCCCCACTTCCCGGATCACCAAAATCCCAATCCCATGTAGCAATGGATTCATCCGGTAGAAATGTTGACAGATCTTCAAAGGGTATAGCCTCTCCGGAACAAATTCCGTTATATGCAAAGTCTGCTACCGCCGGGATCTCCACTAAAAAATTTTCATAGTGACCACAAATGTTGGTTCCATAAATAAATCCATTTAACGTCCCTGTCACAAACAATCGATAATATCCGGCCGCCGGAAAAGTATAACTATAAACATCATCTGTGCTATTATCAAAAAAGCCTGTTGTTGCAGACCACAAATGCCATCTCAATGAACCCGCATCGAAGTCGGCCAGACTTGGTGTATAGGTTTTACTGCGGCAATCTGTTTCCGTGACATTGATTAAAAAATCATACGGCAGAAACTCACAATCCGGTAGTGGGCCACCAGGAAGATTAAAACCACATGTTGATGTAAGACAGCAGTCACTGAAAGTGATCTCATCTGATATGGCCATACATCCATATTGATTGACAACTTCTACATGATAGGTGCCAAAATTTGTAATTGGAAGTACAGGCGTTACAGGAGCAAGTGGCATTCCATTTAAATACCAGGTGTAACTATAATCTCCATCGGGTGTGTTGGCGACAATTACTGTTCCTGGCGGGATGACGGAGCAATGGCTTAGAAGGCTTTTAGTTGAAATAAAAATTTCCGGCCCAGGCAAAGATGAAATCGTAAATGATTCTTTGGCTATACACCAGTGCTCATCCGTTACCGCCACACCATATGTGCCTGAAGTTACCTGTAAGGTATTAGCCGTTCCAATATTCTGTGCATTGCTATTCACCCAACGATGATCCATCGCGGGCAGATTTGTTGTGATTAACGCTGTTGTATTTTCACAGATAGCCGTTGGATAATTTATGTAAAGTACCGGCGTATTAAAAATGGTAATCGCTTTTTCCAAAACAAAACCACACTTGGTCACACGCAAGGTGGCACTTCCTGCTTGTGTCCAAAAAATATCAACTTCTTGCGGACGAATTGTTTTGATCTCTCCAAAAGTTTCGGGTATAATTTCCCATTGGATATTTGCGCCCGGAATAACATCTGTGAAATATCGCTCGACGGTATAGATACAACCTTGATCTGCACCGGTCATTTCGCCTTCTGTTGCGGGTTGCAGATCAAGACCAAAAGAAGTGGAAACACAAGATGGAAACTGAATATCCTGATGCACCGCTTCAATACGATAAGGCGGAACTGCTCCGAATGAATGTTCAACCGATTGGCCGGAATAAGAAAACAAATTAGGTCCATCAGTAATAGTCCATTGTGTCGCAAAAAGTCCTGATGGTATCACATTAAAACCATACCTCTGTCCCGGACAAATGATGTTGGATCCGGTGATCCCTAAAGGGGCGGCAGGTATCGGTGTAACCTGAATATCCAGCCTGATAATTTCATTGCAATAAGCTGCAGACTGGTTGGTCGCTACCCATGTATAAAGACCCGGAGGATGATTAAAGGTATACGACAATGAAGAAGACAAACCCGGAGCGGTATAGATCACCTGACCCATTTCATCTTCAATATGCCAACTTACATCAGCTGCTACGGGATTACTGCCAAAACCCGCAACTGCCGAAACAGTAGCTGTTGATTTTTCACATGCGTGTACGTCGCCTGTCAATTTGAGGATGGGTGTAATGGATACTTTTTGCTCATCATAACCATCACAACCCAAAAAACAATTTTCATATCGCACGATTACTTTTGTATTGCGCATCTGTGTCACGTCATTCCATTTGACGACTATATTGTTCATGTTTTTTTCTCCTAAAATCTGCCCGTAAGATGCCACTTGCCAGTTATATGTGGTACCCGGAAAATAAGGTGTCGTATACGTAACAATCTCTCCTGCGCACACACTGGTATCACCCACTATCGGTCCATTCGGTGTGATGACCGGAATATTGAAAATACTTGTGGACGCACATGATTGCACATTGCAATCGCTCACCTGAAGTTCGATGACGCCTGTAGGTCCTGAATGCCAGATAATATCGATAAAATCATCGGCTGTTCCACCACCATCAACGACCGTTCCATTACCGGAAATCTCCCAATCAAAAGTTGAACATCCTGCGGTAGTCGCTGTATAACGTTGTCTGGATCCGGGACAAATACTGCCTGTGCAATCAAGCTGTGGCGCTTCATTTACAAGCACTTTGACGACTACTGATTTCTCATGTATGCACGTACATATGCTTCGGGCAGTCAGGGTGGCGATGTAAAAACCTTCATCGCTGTAGGAATGAATAGCATTATGCGATTCTATTTTCTCTCCATCTCCAAAATCCCAGGTATAGACAATTCCATTGATCGAAGTGTTTTCAAAAAAAACTTGTTGGTATTTACAGGCGATTATGGTATCCATGACGGCTATAGGACCTGTTTCAAAATCAGCTATGGGTTCAGGAAATATTTCAAAACATAAATCGATTGGGCATGCACCACCGACCAATTTCACGGTTCCTATCCCACTTTTACCCCAGGTAATATTTATACCGCCGGGAGAAAAGGAATACTCTTCCGCCCCGGTGATGACCACTTGATCAACATCTGTATATAATGTCGTAGTGGATAGTTCGCACACCTTATAACAGGCATCTCCGGGTGTGTATTCGAAACATCCGCCAATCTCAGGAAACTGAATAGGTGTATTGACAAGAATGAATAATATATCAGAGAAATTTTCCCCAAAAACATCTGAAGTACAATAAAGTGTGTAGTTGCCGGGGGTGGTGAATTCAATGGTAATCGAATATTCGTCACTGGCGAGAATTGTGGCGCCAGTTGCTGGTATCAATTCCCATGTAGTAAACCCAATATCCAAATCTGAATCAATGGTATACACCTGAATTCCTGGCTGGCAATTGATTACAGACAGTCCATCGAGCACATAATGAAATTGTGCGCTAACTGACAAGGGAAGGAAGCACCACAGGCAAAACCACAGAAGGTATTGTTTTGACATAGATAATTTCAAGAGGTTTAATTAAAATTAACACTATAGAGCAGATAATGTGAATAAAATGGATCATATGTCCTCGTGCTTACAATCCTGACAACTCTTTTGTATAGTAGAAGACAACTGTTATGGTCTGGATGAAGAACGAATCATGCTCGGAGTTCTTTCTTTAAAATTCTATTTTTACAGTTCCGCTGACAATGCGCTCTGTCGTTTGTATCGGGTTTGAGATCCTTGACAAAATACCTGTACCATCTATATATATGAAAGAATTCTTACTTAAAATATCTCCGATCAGCAGTGATCTTCTTGATGAATATATTTCACACTGGTCTGCATATACCGTCCCTAAAAAAACAATCATGACCGCTCCGGGTGAAACAGAGCGATACCTTTATTATGTAGTTGCCGGCATTCAAAAATCTTATTACCTCAAAGAAGAGAAGCAACATGTCATTGCCTTCACGTACCCGCCATCATTTAGCGGAATTCCCGAATCATTTCTGACACAAACTCCCTCAAAGTATTTCCTGGAAACCATTTCAGACAGTACTTTTTTACGACTTTCTTTCCATCAGCACCAACAGTTTATGCAGGAGCACCGGGAGATTGAAACTTTGTTTCGTAAAGCCACCGAACTTGTGTTGATTGGTTTAATCCAACGTCAATATGAGTTGATGGCATTGGATATACAGGATCGATTTATATCCTTTGCGCAAAGAAGCCCGCACTTATTTCAATTAGTCTCCCATAAAGATCTGGCTTCCTATCTGCGCATCGATTCCACAAATTTTAGTAAACTGTTCAATACGATCAAGATCTAATAAGTTGGTTTATACCAAGATTAAAATAGTCATAGAACAAGATCTTTGTGTTAGGCTTTAAAACAATCTGCCGAGCGACATTTTATCTTATCTGTTATGAAGACAATCTCAAATAAACCATCATGGGTGGACAATTCACTATACCCCTTTGACAGCAAATACCTTTCACTTGAAAATGGTCGAATGCATTATGTTGACGAAGGTTGTGGTGATGTTATGCTTTTTATTCATGGAACACCGACATGGTCTTTCCTTTATAGGGATTTTATCAAAGAGCTTTCAAAAGATTATCGTTGCATCGCTATAGATCATCTTGGATTTGGTATGTCCGAAAAGTCTGATACATCTCCCGGAACACCTGAATGGCATTCCAAAAATGTAAGTGGATTTATAAAAGCGTTAGATCTCCATGACATTACTCTGGTGGTCCACGATTTCGGTGGCCCCATAGGATTGGCGGCGGGGATTGAAAATCCGAAACGAATTAAAAGGATCGTATTGTTTAATTCCTGGCTTTGGTCAACTGCACAAGAGAAAGCATCTCAAAAAATTGACTCCCTCATAAATAGTTGGTTTGGTAAATTTCTATATCTAACTATGAATTTTTCGCCCAAAGTGCTTCTTAAACAAGGATTCGAAAACAAGAAACATTTATCAAAAAAAGTGCACAGCCAATACATCAAACCCTTTCCGTGTAAACGCTCCAGAGTTACCCTTCTCAATCTTGCTAAGGCACTGGTTGGCTCTTCAGGGTGGTATCAACAACAATGGGAACAACTGGACCGATTATCTGAGAAGAAGTGGTTAATACTTTGGGGTGCGAAAGACAATTTCATTACGATGAAACATTTGAATAAATGGGAGGCCAGGCTTCCTCTTGCAAAAACAATAACATTTGAATGCGGGCATTTTATTCAGGAGGAAAAAACTTTTGAAGCTATACAAGCCATCGATCACTTTATGAAAAGTTGATACCGCCTCAATACTATTTCTCTATTCCCGGATATTCTTAGAAGGATTAAGCAACTCAGATTGTACTGTCTTATAATTCGCGAGACACTTTTGAAATGTGCTTTTGAAAGGAGAAAGTAGCCAATCCAATTTATAGGCATTTGTTGTTAGGAGAATTTTCTCTAAAAAAATCAACGAAATACTTGCGTAGCTAAATGACTTCATATATATTTGTAGTCAAATGGCTTCATAATGAAACTAAGAAGAGACATATTCCAAGCAATAGCAGACCCCACAAGACGTTCCATCCTAGTCCTGCTCGCCTCCCAAACCATGACCGCCGGTGCCATCGCCAATAATTTTGACGTCGCCAGACCCACCATTTCCAAACATATTCAGATTCTAAGCGAATGCGATCTGATCGAATCCAGTCAAGAAGGTCGCGAGATCTATTATCAAATCCGAATCGATAAGATGAAAGAAGTAGACATTTGGATCGACCAATTCAGACGAATATGGGAAACCCGATTTGATCAATTAGATGATTACTTAGCCAAAATTCAAAAACCTAAATCCTAATCTTATGAAAAACTTACTATTCAATTTTACAATCAACAAAGAAAACAAGACAGTAAATGTCGAACGAGAATTTGCCGCCAACCTACCATTGGTTTGGGACGCATGGACAAAACCGGAAATACTAGACCAATGGTGGGCCCCCAAACCCTATGTCAACAAAACCAAATCCATGGACTTTCGCGAAGGCGGTTGCTGGTTGTATGCGATGGTGAGCCCAACCAATGAAACACATTGGTGCAAAAACGATTATACAAAAATAGACATCCAAAAAAGTTTTACCGGATTGGATGCTTTCTGCGACGAAGAGGGCAACACAAACACAGCCATGCCCAGAACTGAATGGAACAATTCCTTCCAAGAAGAAGAATCCGGTATAACACGCGTGACGATCACCGCGACCTATGACAATCTCGCCGACTTGGAGAAGGTTATTGAAATGGGATTTAAAGAAGGCTTTACGATGGGACTCAATCAGCTGGATGAACTACTAGACAGATTACAAGCCTGATCATTTGTGACAGTTCGCTTTAACCAAGTTGTCTATTCAATTATTTAACCGACGAGAAACAGCGAGTGAATTGATCTACGTATCTTCCAAGGAGCAAATGGAAGCCAAAAGGAAAAACAGTGACCGGATGGCGAAAAAATCATCGAACAGATACGAGTACATAATTATCAACACAAAATTCATTGCTGATGAAAATAATAATCATTCTATTGGTGGCCATGAATTCTGCTTTTGCGCAAAACAATTTTGGCATAGAAGTAAGATCAAGTCTTAATACGACCTACAACACCGGAGAAATTTACGGTGCGGCATATGGGCTAGGTGGTAATGTGATAACGAAGGAAGAAAATCTAACCACTACTAGCTTTAGCATTGGCGCGACTTATTCGATTAACGACAAAAACACCTTCAAACTAAGTATTGGCAGACATAAAAATGGACAAGTCATTGATGTAACGCTTTACGATGATCACTTCGGTCCTGATGATGAATACCATGAGATCGTTTCAACACTATACTATCTTCAACTTGTTCCGTCATACGCCTACTTTTTCAATACAGGAAAATTCAGGTTTCCTATTGAGGCAGGATTTGCCATCAATAAACGAATAAAAGAAATTGAAACCCTATTTATCGGCATTAATGAATACAATTTTGATCTTAGGCTAAGCACGGGTCTTGGCTATAATCTGGCGACCAACTTTTATTTAGGATTGAACTTTGTTTATTCGAAAGCCCT
>JBBKXT010000179.1:0-2783 GCA_037969625.1 Saprospiraceae bacterium | reverse complement strand
TTGGAAATATATCCTCAGCTGATTACGTATGTGGAAGAAGAAGATCGATACACGATGGACTATGCAGGGTTTGGTGTCATTGCTGTCAAAGCTATTCAGGAGCAACAAAAAATAATAGACGATCAAGCCTTGATAATCGCAGATCAAGAAGAACGGTTGCAGAAAGTTGAAAATATGTTAAAAGCTTTATTAAAGGATTAGTATGACACGAAACCAAATCTGTCCTGCTCAATAAAGAAAGGAAATATTCCTACTGTTTAAAATGTATTACTTTGGTTGGTGACATGGCTCGTAGAATTGATTTGAAGCGCCAATCAACCGAATCAGTGAACCGAATGTCGTTAAGTATATATTATAGCGGTGTAAGATCAAATTGAATCTTTAACCAAAATGTTTTTTTATGAAAAATTCAATTATCTGTTGGGAAGGATTGTTTGCATCATCCCGGATATTACTTGCCCTTTTGATACTCGTATTGTTTCTGCCAAAGTGTATATCGGCACAACCTCATTCCGCTAAACCGGGTGATGATGTAGCGTTTAATAAGCTTCTCGTTTCACCTGGGTCTTTTACCCCAACGCAACGTGTAGAAATCTATAATCAGCACATAGGTCCATATTACAGCACAGATATTGATACGGTCAAAATTCTATTTCGTGAAATGTATGACTTTGGCATTGAAATTAAGGATGAATATGTCATGGGTTCAGCCTTGTGCGCATTAGGTGAACTTAATCGAATGGAAGGACGATATCAACAGGCCATCCCATTGTTTCTGGAATCTTTGCAATATATGGATGATTATCCAAATAATAAGTGTAGCCTACAAGGCTCATTAAGCAATGTTTATATGTTGGTCGATCACCTTGATTCATCAGCTATTTACGCCGATCTAAGTTTGCAATTGGCGCTTGAAATAAAAGATACATCGATGTATACCAGTGCCTACTTGCAAAAGGGTGTTTTGTTAATGCGTCAGGAAAAATACTATTCAGCCCTGGAGCAATTTTTTTTAGCGCTGGATTTTGCAGATGTAGCCTCTATTCCACTAAGAAAAGCAAACACGTATGGTCTTATTGCAGGATGTTATCAGGCGGCGAAGGATTATGACCATGCCATTACTTATGGTCAACTTGCTTTGGATCTGGCCAAAGAACATAAATACACCCGGATGGCAGGAGAGATGAATGAACGTCTCGGGGTATATTATCTTCAGCAAAAGGATTTTGATCTTGCGGAATCCCATTTTCTGGCCTCTCTGGCAGATCAGGGTATAACCGATAATCCTAAATCGCGAATTATCATTTATTCCAATCTCGCCACTTTGGCCTCACAACGTAATGAAATTAGTTTGGGAGAGTATTATCTTCAAGAAGCATCTCCCTATTTGCTATCAGACATAAGTGACTTGCATAAAGCAGCTTACTATCAGGCAAATGCAAGAGTGGCCATGCGTAAAAGCCAATGGAAGGAAAGCATTCGCTCATTTGGGCAGGTCCTTCGCATCAGTAAGGAGATCGGAAATGAACAACTCCGATTGGATGGCTATGAAGGTCTGGCTGCAGCCTATCGCAAATCCGGCGCTTACCAAACCGCATTGATCTATGGAGATTCGATTTCTCAACTCCATCATGAACTTGATTTGGCTTTTCAAAATAAAACCATGTTGGACTTAAATCATAAATATGAAGCCAATATTAAAAATGAAGAGATCGCCACATTGAGTGCTATGCAAAACGTTCAAGCCCTTGAACTAAATCAACGCCACAAACAGTTGATGTTTTCTTTACTTGGTTTGTTTCTGGCCATAGCTGCATTGGGTGCGTTTGGCTATGCCCTGAATATGAAATCACGAATTCACAAAACCCTGTCCGAAAAAAATATTCAATTGAGTGAAGCATTGGACAACAACAAGATGCTGATCAAAGAAATACATCATCGCGTGAAAAATAATCTGCAGGTCGTTTCCTCTTTACTCAATTTGCAAAGCCGATTTGAAACAGACAACACCGTCCTACGCGCCATCAATACAGGAAAATACAGAGTTCAATCAATGTCTTTGCTCCACCAAAATCTCTATTTGAATGAAGACCTACACAGCATCAAAGTGAAAAAATATTTCGAAGATCTATCACGTTACCTCGTCAAAGGATATCCATTGAATGGAAAGGAAGTTCAACTGGAACTGGATGTTGAGGACATCACACTGGATATAGAAGCCGTCGTACCG
The DNA here is from genome assembly GCA_037969625.1 of Saprospiraceae bacterium. GTDB lineage: Bacteria > Bacteroidota > Bacteroidia > Chitinophagales > Saprospiraceae > Opimibacter. Next base: position 553 of record JBBKXT010000179.1, on the reverse strand, counting down.
ATGGGTCTCATTTGCAACGAACTCATTACAAACGCCCTGAAATACGCTTATGTCAACACCCCTGAGTGTCAGCTTTCGGTGAGCATCAAAGAAGCCAATGGCAAAATCAGATTGATGGTCAAAGACAATGGAGTAGGCACTTCGTTTACACAACTGCCCGAAAAATCCACCTCCATGGGCACACAGTTAATCAAATCTTTTGCGAACAAACTGAAAGCGTCCATCGAGATTGATAACTTTGAAGGAACAGAATTTAAACTAACGTTTGAAAGAAAAGAACAAACTCATTCACTCAATGTACTCAAAAATGTCGCCGGCTAAAATCCTGATTGTAGAAGATGAAGTGGCGATCGCTTGCGATATAGCGTTCAACCTGGAATCGAACGGATATACAATTGTCAATATGGTGCATACCACCGAAGATGCCCTTGAGGTTTTAAAAAATCACGAAGTTGATCTGGTGATGCTGGATATCAATCTGGGTCAGGGACCCTCCGGGGTTGAATTGGCTGCGGTCATTGATCAGAAATACCGCATTCCTTTCATCTTCCTA